>JBEKWQ010000090.1:0-6862 GCA_049512875.1 Acidimicrobiales bacterium | reverse complement strand
AGAGTTGTCCCATTACCTCCGCCAACTCTACGTGGCGGTCCTCGCCGTCCGAGAACTCGCACACTGAAAAGAACTTTCGATTGCTCACCTTGCGACGGCCAGCGCGCTGCTGGAGTCGTTGCTGACATTGTTGTGAGAGAAGGTACAAAACTTCGCCAGGTTCTCGTTCTGGTGCGAACAACTACTTGCCTGATTGGCAGGTGGTTCGTCAATCTGTCGGATTCCGCCGACGCAACCAGGCTCCATTGTTGATGTCAATGATGCGTTCGTGGGTCATTGGAAAACTCGACACCAGCGTTTCGTCATCGTCGTCTATTCGATAGGGCTCGCCGGAGAAATTCACCACGCATCGAAAGTCGTGACCACGTCGCAAGATGAGGATGCCTTTTGGACTGGGTTCCCAGTCAATGGCCCAGTCATCATCACTGAAGATGGTCGGTCGCAACGCCAGAACTGAACGAAAGAAGTGCAACGTAGACGACGCGTCGTTGAGTTGCGTCTCGACGCTCACGTTCGCCCAGCCTTTCGGCTGAGGTAACCAGGTCTCGTGACCCGTACTGAAACCGAAGGTGGGGAGTTCGTTCTCCCACGGCAGCGGGACGCGACAACCATCGCGTCCGAGATCTCGCCGGCCGGTGCGCAGGTAAATTGGATCTCGCAACTTGTCGGATGGGATGTCAGTGACTTCCCACAGCCCCAATTCCTCGCCCTGAAAAATGCACGCTGAACCAGGCAGCGCCAGCGCCAGCAAATAAGCCGACCTGGCACGTTCGAGTCCGATCGACGTGGCTTCACTCAACAGACCCTCAACGGGACCGTCTTGGGAGTAGCGCGACACCGTACGTTTCTCGTCGTGGCTCGAGAGCGTCCAGGTTACCCACGAATGATGATCGAAGCACGCGCCTTGCAACGTATTAATCATTTGATGAAACGCGCTAGCGTTCCACTCGAGTTTGCATAGGTCGAAGGACAACACCGACTGCAACTCGTCGCTTCGCAGATAACGAGCCAGTCGATCAACGTCGCGCACGACGACTTCACCGACTAAGAACTTCTCGGTCGGGTATTCATGGGTCACGCGGCGCCACCGTCGCATGACGTCGTGCACTCCTTCAGCGTCGTAGAAGGGAACAGGACCCCAGATGTCGGGTCGGTACAAGTCGTCGGGCGCAAAGCCCATGTCGCGGTAATCATCGTCCTGGCCAACGCCGGAGACGGCGTCGAGTCGAAAGCCGTCTACACCTTGGTCGAACCAAAAACGCAAGATGTCGTCGAAATGCGCGAGAACGTCTTCGTTCTTCCAATTGAAGTCCGGTTGACTCGAGTCGAACAGATTGAAGTACCACTGACCGGGTGTCCCGTCAGGGTTCTGAGTCCGCGTCCACGCTGGTCCGCCAAAGACGCTCTTCCAGTCGTTCGGAGGCTCGCTCCCGCCTTTGCCTCGACCATCCTTGAAATAAAATCTTGCCCGCTCCTTTGATCCGGCGGGCGACGCCAGCGCAGCTTGGAACCAGGGGTGTTGGCTCGAACAATGATTTGCGACGAGATCAAGAACGACCCGCAGCCCGATTTCGTGACACGCGTCAATCAATTTCCGGACGTCCTCGAATGAACCAAAGAGGGGATCGACATCGACGTAGTTTCTGACGTCGTAGCCGCCGTCGACCATCGGTGAGTCGTACCATGGAGAAATCCATACCGCGTCGACGCCGAGTTCCTTGATGTAGGGCAGGCGACTCAGTAGTCCAGCGATGTCGCCCTCGCCGTCGTCATTGCTATCGGCGAAACTTCTCAAATAGACCTGGTAGATCACGGCGTGATGCCACCACCGTAGCGACCTCTCAGCTTCGATGTTGGGAGGTGCGGCGTGTACTGGTAGGTGGATCGACTCGCGTATTCTCTCGCGCGCTACTTCATCGACGATCATGGATCTCCCTTTTCATTCGAAACCTTGTGACACATTGACGCCAACAACACCGGGCCCGGCATGCCCAACGAAGCGCGAGGTCAACGATCCCTCACAAAGCCTCGAATCCTATGTTCCCGATAAGTCACGGTTCCTATTTTTAAATAGCACGGCCACTCGAGAGTTGTCTTGACAAAAACTTCTCTTGCGTTTGACTTGACAGCGATGATAGTCCTCGGTAGCATCCCATGGAACCGGTTCCGACATTGGAGACAATATCGGATTTATGGGGGGGAGCCGGAATGGGTCAGCGTCCGATCAGTATCGCCGTCGTGGCTGCAGAAGCCGGGGTGGGCGTCGGTACTGTTTCGCGCGTACTGAATGGGAGCGATCAGGTCAGCGAGACGACCCGTAGTCGGGTCCTCAGCACCATCGAGCGCTTGAATTACCGTCCCCTGCGTAGCGCCTCGTCGCTCTCAAAGGGACGCACCGACTCCGTCGGCATCCTCGTGTCGGTCATCACCCGACCATCGGTTATGGCGCGCCTGGTGGGTGTGATCGACGTCTTGAGCGAAGCCGGCCTCGACGCGGTCGTGTTTAACGTCGAGAACCGACCGCAACTTGACCGTCACGTCGCTTCAATCATCGATCAACGTCGCGTCGACGGCATTATCTCGATCTCACTGAGCATTCCCAAAGAGCGCCTCACGCGCATGAGAAAACTCGATATTCCATTGGTGCTCGTCGACAACAATTTGCCGAATCTTCCCTGTGTCTACATCGACGACGTGGCGGGCGGCAAGATGGCGACCGAGCACCTCCTCGCACTAGGTCATCGCCGAATTGGATTCATCGGTGACAACGCGCATACGGACCTGGGTATGTCCGCCTCGGAGGACCGCTACGCCGGATATTTGATGGCCCTCGAAGGGGCCGACATCGAGCCTGATTTCGACCTCGTCGCGCGCGGTCCCCACTCTTCCGAAGCTGCCGCGGTTCTGACCAACGCCCTGTTCGAGCTCGGCAAGCATCGCCCGACGGCCATCTTTGCGAGCTCGGATACTTTGGCGGTGGGCGTGATAAAAGCAGCCCAGCAACACCAGCTCAAGATTCCTGACGACTTGGCCGTCATCGGTTTTGACAATCTTGAAGTCTCGTCCATTCTTGACATCTCTACCGTGAACCAGCCGTTGCTGGAGTCAGGGACGAAGGGAGCGTCAAAGATGGTCTCGCTACTAAACGGCGAGACCGTAAAGCCTCATCGAGAAGAACTTCTCCTCGATGTTGTCCCCCGAGGAAGTTCCTTGGGAATTCAGAAGAACAATTCCACCAAGCTCTACGGCGTCGTGGGGGGCCCTCACGGCCTTCAGATTCTTCAGGGGGAAGAGGGGCTGGTCTCGTGAACAAAACAGAGGCAGAAATGACAAATACAAAGAAAAGGGGAGCAATGAGTACGAAACTATTTGGAAGGGTGACGGCGTCTCGCAAGATTCTGATGGCCGCGGTCGCCCTCACCACGATGACTGGACTGTCCATAGTCGTGTCGAATGGATCCGCCAACGCCGCGGCGTCAGCGAAGATCGGTGGGTCCGTCTCGGTGTGGAATGAATTTTCCGGCGCCGAGGCGACGGGATTCGCCACAGCCTTGGTGCCTTTTGAAAAGAAGACAGGGGTAAAGGTAACTGTTCGTGACATCGGCTCGTCCGGACCTACCCTGATCGAAGCCGCCGTGGCGGGTGGAAAGCCACCGGATATCGCGGCGGTTCCAACTCCTGGATCGTTCGACTTGCTCGCCGCGGGAAAGCGCTTGACTCCGCTGGCGCCTATTTTGGGCAGTGAAGTGAAGAACTTCTCCGCCGGTTGGAGCTCGTCTGCGACGTATGACGGAAAGTTGTACGGAGTCTGGCTTGATTCATCGTCGAAGAATACCGTCTTCTACAACCCGGCAGTGTTCAAGGCCGCGGGTATTACATCCACGCCGACGACCTTCGAGCAGTTCACCGCCGATGAGGCGACGATTGCGCAGGCCGGTTATACGCCGGTTTCCTACTGTAATGGGACCCCTGGCGCAGGCTGGTCGGCCACGGACCTCTTTCAAAATTTGTTCGTGAAGCAGAATGGCTCAGCAGCGTACAACGATCTCGTGACCGGAAAGCTCAGTTGGACGAGTCCTGACGTCACCCAAGCACTTGCGGATTACTCGTCGCTTCTCGGTACCAACGGAGCAAACGTGGGCGGCATCAGCAATGCTCTGGGCACCGATCAGCAGTGGCCCACGTGCATCAACGACGCGTTCCCCACGTCGGGATCACCGACCGCCGCCATGGTGATCGAGGCTTCCTTCGTGGAGCAGAGCCTTCCGACGAACTACACACCGTCTAACGCGTCTTCGTGCACGTTGACGCAGACGAGTCCTTGCTACGACTACTTCGCGTTCCCCGCACCCGCGGGTAGCAAGTACGCAACGAACGACCAGTCGTCGGGAGACGTAGCCATGTTGCTGACCTCGACCAAGGCGTCTCGTGCCTTGATCGCCTACTTGGGTTCTGCGCAGTTCGCTACGTTGTGGGAAGAGGCTCCCGGAGGTACCATCACGCCGAACCTAGGAGTGCCGGCGAGCGCCATCACGAATCCCGTGACCGCGAGCATCGTGAAGAATCTGAATAGTGCTTCCGCGACTGTGTTCAGCATGGACGACGAATACGGTGGCACGCTGGAGCCGCAGATGTGGTCGAACATACTCGCCTGGGTTGGTGGCACGGACACGACAGCTCAGTTTGAGTCAGCGATGCAGAGCGAAACACAGGCTTTCCTGGCCTCAAACGGTTAGTCGTACGTAGCGTCATCGGCGTGCGCGTCGTTCTTCAGTGAACCACGCGCACGCCGATGATCGCGGTTTGCGTCGTTATTCAGTGCAGCGGTAATCATTCGAGTGGTGGGGTCGGTGAGCGAGAGCACAATCAACGTGAAGATGCGAACGAACGGGCATCGATCATGGTTTCGCCAGCACGCAGTCTCGCTTGCCTTCTTGGCGCCCGCCGCGATCTGGATGTTGTTCGTCGTGATCTACCCGACGATCGACACCTTTCGATTGAGTCTCTTTAACGAATCGGCCACGAGGTTTCTCGGGCTCACCAACTACAAGACGGTGTTTTCAACCGACACCATCCTCACTGCTTTTCGCAACAACGTCATCTGGGTGCTGATTTTCCCGTTCTTCGTCACCACGTTTGGTCTGATTTTCGCCGTACTCTCTGAACGAATTCGCTGGTCCACCGCGTTCAAGGCGTTGATTGTCATGCCGATCGTCTTCAGTACGACAGCGTCAGCCCTCGTATGGGCGACTATCTTCGACAACAGCCCGCAGATTGGGGCTGTGAACGCGGCCGTCCTCGCGGTGAGCGATTGGTTCAACGCACCTGGCGCGTACCCCGTCAGCACGACCGCGGGTCAAACGGTCGGCGGTCTCATAGGCAGTAATGGGCACCTTAAGCAGAACAGCAGTATCGTCAGTAATTCCTCGGCTCGCGCAGGGGGAACGATCGATATCGGCATGGAAGACGTCAGTCCCACGACTCTCGCACTGTTGAAGGCCCAAGACGCCGTGAAGCCACAACCGATCTCTGGTGCCATCGATGGCGTCGTCTGGCGCGCCTTCTCACCGACTGAACTGACGAACAAGACTGATGTCTTGCCCGGCGAGTTGGGCCTTCCGTTACTTCGCCTCTCGTTAGTGAACTCTCAGGGCGCGACCGTATCGACGACCACGACTACGACGACAGGCCAGTACGAATTCTCGAATGTCGGAAAGGGTTCGTATCACGTCGAACTCGTATCGTCTAATTTCAGTTCCGGGTTTACCGGTGTCTCGTGGTTAGGCGGCAGTTCACTCACCCCCGTCTCGGGGTTAGGCCAAACCGAACAAGCACTTCTCTCAGTTCCGCTGGCTGATATGGCGATGATCATCACGTATTTGTGGATTTGGGCAGGATTTGCGATGGTGCTGATCGGGGCCGGACTCGCGTCGCTCAACCGCGAGGTCCTCGAGGCCGCCCGAATAGATGGCGCGAAGGAGTGGCAAGTATTTCGTAAAGTCACCGTCCCCATGCTGGCTCCGGTCCTCGCCGTTGTGTTCGTCACGATGATCATCAACGTCCTAAAGGTCTTCGACATAGTGCTCAATATGGCGTCCGGTTCTTCGGTCAACGCAACTCCCACGTTGGCGGTGGAGATCTATAACGACGGCTTCACCGGTGGTGTTCACTCGGGCGTTTCGAGCGCGATTGCGGTCATACTCTTCTTGCTCGTGGTCCCCGCGATGATTATGAACTTGAAGCGGATCAAGGGAGTGTGATGACAACGGCCATTGAGACGAGTGGGCCCTCGATTCCGACGACTGAACCTACGAAGCGTCGTCACGTGCTTAGGCGACTGTTGTCGTCGCGGGGACCATCAAACGTCGTGCTCGGAATTATCGCGATCTTGTGGCTGGTCCCCACGGTGTCACTGATCATCATCTCGTTGCGCCCAGAGGCCGACTTCAGTGTGAGTGGTTGGTGGAAGGTGCTCTTTTCGCCGACCAGTCTCACCTTTTCGAACTACCGAGTCCTCTTCGGACAAGGTTTTGTCGCCGGTGGGCTACTTGACTCGCTGATGACGTCGCTCGAAATAACGGTGCCCGCGACATTACTGGTGGTCTTTTTCGCGTGTTTCGCCGGGCACAGCCTGGTCTTTGGCCGGTGGCGCGGGCGCGACGTCGTGTTCTTGACCATCGTGGGGCTGATGGTGGTGCCAGTGCAAGTGGCCCTCATTCCGGTCGTGCAGTTTTACCACGAGCTAGGGAATCTCTTCGGTTTAAACCCCTACGGGACGATTCCCGGTGTCATCATCTTTCACGTCGCGTTCGGCCTCCCCTTCGGGATCTTTCTAATGCGTAATTTCATGAGCGGTATTCCC
>JBEKWQ010000089.1:0-10531 GCA_049512875.1 Acidimicrobiales bacterium | reverse complement strand
GCGCGCCCTCGTTGGTCTCGGTGGTATGACGTCCTAACCCCGGCGATAGAGTCATCCCAGTAAATACTTGGGGGTAGGCCATGGCCGTGGTGCGAGGAATGACGGATCCGAAGTTTGAATCGGTCCGCGAGCAACTCGAGAAGAACCTGGACGTCGGCGACGACGTCGGCGCCTCGGTGGCGGTCTTCTACCGCGGCGAGCCCGTCGTGGACATCTGGGGTGGCTACCAGGACGTCGACAAGACCGTGGAATGGCAGCGCGACACGTTGGTGAACGTGTGGTCCACGACCAAGACCATGACCTTCCTCGTCGCCTTGATGCTGGCCGACCGCGGTGAGTTGGACTTTCACGAAAAGATCGCAACCTACTGGCCCGAATTCGCGGCGAGCGGGAAGTCGTCGATCGAAGTTCGCCACGTCATGGGCCACACGGCGGGCCTCTCGGGATTCGCCGAGCGTATCGAACCCGAGCAACTCGCGGACTGGGATCGGTGCGTGGGGATTCTCGCCCGCCAAGAACCCTGGTGGACACCGGGTAGCGCCTCGGGCTATCACGCCGTCACCCAGGGTTACCTCATTGGCGAGATTGTTCGACGCATCACTGGCACGACCATCGGACAGTTCTTCAAGTCAGAAGTCGCTGACGTCCTGGGCGCTGACTTCTACATTGGCCTGCCCGAAAGCGAGGAGGGTCGCGTCAGCGTCGTCATCGCACCCCCGCCGCTTGACATCTCGAACATCGACCACGACTCGATCACCTACCGCACGTTCAGTTCGCCGCCGTTGGACGCCACCATGCCCCAGCACCGGTGGTGGCGCGCGGCCGAGATCCCCGCCGCGAACGGTCACGGCAACGCACACTCGGTCGCCCTGGTCCAGCAGATCGTCGCCAACCGGGGCGAGGCGAACGGCCGGCGTTTCTATTCCGAGCAGACCGGCGAATCGATCTTCGAGACGCAAGCCAACGGCGTGGACCTGGCGCTCGGTAGCGAGACGCACTTTGGCATGGGCTATGGACTCTCGAGCACATCGGTTCCCATCGGGCCGCGCGCGTGCTACTGGGGCGGGTACGGTGGCTCGCTCGTCGTCATGGATCAAGACAGCGGGCTCACGGTGGCCTACATGATGAACCTGATGCGCGGCAGCCTCACCGAGGACACGCGTGGTGCCACGCTGGCGTTCTGCGCGGCCTTGTCCTCGCTCGGTTAATCGACCTTCTTCTTGGAGACCGGCGTCGCGCGGCGCTTACGGTTCTTGCGCGGCGCGCTCGAACCGAGCTCGGCGAGCCGGCCCTGGGCGTCGTAGGCGTCGGGTTCGGCGATCACTACTCGCGCGAAGAGTTCACGAGCCGACACGGCGTCGCCCGCGCGATCGAACACGTCGGCCAGCGCGTACCAGAGTCGAACGTGACGAAAGGAGGGATTGCGCAACTGTTTGGTCGCGCCCGCCTTGGTGAGAATCGCGATTGCGTCGTCGTAGCGCTCCTGGTCGGCCCAGGCACCCGCCATGACGATGCGGCCCTCGACCAAGACCTCGGCGCTCGGCTCGCTCGCCTCGAGCTCGCCGAAGGTCTTTTCCACCGCTCGGTAGCGATGGCCCGCGCGTTCACAGTCCATGACGAGTGGTAGGTGCTCGGGGTCACCGGTGATCGCGAAATGGGCGCGCAGGTGGATCTTGGCCATGCTCCAACGTTCGGCGCGGTACGCCGCGAGACCCGTGAGTTCTCGGACCGGCGCCACACCGGGCACCGCGTCGGCGACCGTTCGGCCCAGACGAAGCGCTTCTTCGTAGCGCTTGCGGTCATAGGCCTCGGCCGCTCTCGTGAGGGTCATGACCGCCTTCTCGCGCGCGTACGCGGTGCCAATGAATGCCTTACGCACGTCTGAGGCGACGTCGCCTGGGAGCGCGTACTTGACCTTGGCCTTGGCTTTGGCGGGCGCGACGACTCTCGATGGTCGTTCCTCCTCTCGCCAGGGCTCGAGGGGTTCGGGCCTTCTGCCCGCGCTCGGCGTGACGGCCATGGCTTGACCCGAACTCTTGATGTTGGCGGCACCCTTTCGAGCGACACCCCCCCAGCCCTTGTCACGCGAATGCTGGTCGACCTTCTTGCGCTCGATCTCTTCGGGCGTGGGTGCACGCTCCGTCCGCGAAAACTGACGCCCCGTTCTAGGACGACGTTCATTAGGCGCTGGCCTTGAACGGCCAGGTCCGGATCGGGCGTCGAGGGATTCCTCGGATCGCTCGCGTCCGGCGGTGCCCCCGCGAGTGGGATACGCGCGAACCCTGGCGTCTCGGCGCTCGGGGTCTCGACCCGGGACCGACGAACGACTCGCCCGCTCGCCTTGACCACCGTCGCGAGAGTCCGCGCGCTGGTAGCGCGACGCGTTACGTCCTCGCGGCGACGCCGGGTCCCGGGACCGATCGTCGCGGTCCCGCGTTCGATCATCACGGTCCCGCGTTCGATCATCACGGTCCCGAGGTCGCGCCGTTGGCGTTGCACCGCGCGCACTCGCCGAGGGACGCGGTCGGCCACGACGTGGGTCTTCGTCGTTTCGAGCACCGCGCCCGGTGTCGGTGCGCCTCGTGGCTCGCTCGTCGCGCTCGCGGCGATCCGAGGAACGACCTGACCGATTGACTTCGTTGCGGTCGGGGCGCCTTTCGACACCCTCTCGGGCGGGCCGGTCTCTATAGCTCGACTTTGACCCGCCGGAACGAGTGTCGCGACCCGATCCCGCGCCGCGCACCGGCGCCGTTCGAGGACCTCCTCGAGACGCCGCGCGACCCGTGCTCGAGGCGCGACGGGGTGCGGGTCGAGGAGAAGGCATGACCCAATCCTACTGAGCGCGAAGCCGATCGCTCGAGGCGCACTGAGCAACGCGCCGACGGAGTGATCCGAAACACGGCTCGTGGTTCACGCCGCGTCAGACCGATCCTCACTCTTTTGGCGGACCCTCACTCACCCAATGGCCCACCGGGAGCAGTTCGGTATGGAATCGGTCTCGAATCGCTCCCCATATACCTTGGGGCTGCCACAGCGCCACCAGGACTGCGACCGTGCCGAAGATGACCAGATACCAGGCGCCCTGCTGCTGGAGCGTCTGCTGGAGCGCGAAGAAAATGATGCTACCCACGATTGGACCTTCGATTGTCCCGAGTCCACCAATCATTGAGACGAAGAGCATCTCCGCCGCCCACTGGAGACTGAAGACACTCGTTGGTTGTACGAAGGGCTGACTGATCGCCAGCACGGCACCCGCCGCACCACAGCCGGCCGCGGCGATGACGAAGACCAGCCGACGCGCCGAGCGCACGTGCGCGCCCGCGCTTCGTGCGGCCACCTCATCGTCCCGTATCGACGCCAAGACGAGCCCCACGCGACTTCGTAACAGCAAGTACGTGCCCGTGACGACGATCAGGGCGACTATCCAGGTCGCCAGATACGAGTAGTGCGCGGTCTCGCTCGGGGTCAAGTTCTGCAGTCCCGGCATCAAGCGACCCGTCCCACCGCCGAGAAAGGCGATCGTGCCGATGTAGAGCATGACGGTATCCGCGACCACCCAGGTCGCGATGGCGAAGTACCCACCGCGCAAGCGAAACAAGAGGTACGTCACCGGCACCGCGAGGACCGCACAGACCAACGCGGCAAAGGGAATGGTCACGAACGGGTTCATTCCCTTGAGGGCGAAGTACAGCGTGGCGTACGCGCCCAGACCCACGAAGGCCTGCTGGCCAATGGATACCATCCCCGCGTAACCCGCGAGAAGGTTCCACATGGTGGCCATGATGACCAGGATGAAGAAATTCATCAACGTCGTCGAAAATTGGGCGGGAAAAATCCATGGCGCGATCGTCAACAAGACCACGACGACCGAAGCACCGACCAGCGTGATGAGGGGCGAATGCGTCGAACGTCGAACCGTGATGTTCGATGCGCTCGCGCGCGGGTTGAGGAGGGACTCACTCACGCGAGTGACGTCCTTCGGCCAAACAATCCCTGCGGTCGGACTGCCAACACCGCTAAGAAGAGGATGTTGCCCGCCAGTATTTGATATTGCGGATTGATGTGGGCTCCGAACTGCTGGGCGATGCCCAGAGCGATGCCGCCCACGAGCGTGCCCCACAGCGACCCGATGCCGCCAATGACCACCGCCTCGAACGCGAACAGCAGATTGACGCCTCCCGACGTAGGGGCGAATTGGGTCATCATGCCATAGGCAATACCGGCGAGCGCCACGGTCGCGAACGCGAGGGAGGCGGCGACACCAAAGATATGACGATAGTTGGCCCCGCTGAGTTGTGCGGCCTCACGATCATCTGCCACCGCGCGGATAAGGCGACCGGTGCCGGATTTCGACAAGAACAACTGCAACAAGAACAGAACCAGTACGGCGGTTCCGAGCACCGCGAGAGAAACGTACGACACGTAGATGATTGACGCCGGGTGCCAGGACTTCGCAATCAGGTCCCCGATGTTCACCGTCTGACCGTTGGCGGAGTAGATCTCGAGCAGGAGGTTCTCAATCACGACCGAGAGACCGAACGTCACCAACAAAGTGGTGAAGGGATCGCGGTCGATGCTCTTTTGAATGAGCGTGCGCTGAAGGACGTAGCCCACCAGCGCAAAGATGGGTACCACGACGAGGAAGGACCACACTTCTGGAAGGTGCAGGTGCGGCGTCAAGAAGACCGCGACGTAGCCCGCGACCACCGCCATGTCCCCGTGGGCGAGATTGATGACCTTCAGGACACCAAACATCAGTGACAGTCCGCAGGCGAACAGCGCGTAGAAGCCGCCAATGAGAACGCCCTGGACCAACACGTTCAACCAGACCATCACGACTCCCCTTCGTGCGAGGTTGCCGCCGCGAGTCCCGCCCCGAAGTACGCACGCTCGACCTGTTCGGGCGTGAAGTCCGCGGGCACGCCCGTGAGCGAGGTCTTGCCCTCGAGCAGACAGTGCACGCGGTCCGCGACCGCTAGACCCTGGGACACGTCTTGTTCCACCACTAGGATGCTCACGCCTTGGGCAACGATCTCCGGGACCAACCCGTAGATTCGTTCGATGACGATGGGCGCCAGCCCGAGGGATAGTTCGTCGAGCAGCAACAATTTGGGATTGGCGACCAACGCCCGACCGATGGCCACGGCTTGTTGTTCGCCTCCCGAAAGCTGCCATACCCGCTGACGGCGCCGTGATGGCATCCAATCGAAGAGCTCGTAGATACGTTCAATGTTGAACGGACCCTTGCGGGCATGAAACGCGCCGACCTGCAAATTTTCTTGAAGGGTCATCGACGAGAACAGTCGGCGACCTTCGGGAACGAGCGAGACGCCCATCGAGACTCGACGATGGGGTGCGACGTTGGATATGTCGACACCATCAAAGTGCAACGAACCCGAAGTCTGGCGATGCAGACCCGCGATGGTGCCCAGCAACGTCGACTTTCCCGCCCCGTTGGCCCCGATCATCGCCAGCACCTCGCCGACGTGCAGGCTGAAACTCACCTCGTCGACGGCCTTCAGTTGTCCGTGGTGAACAACGAGATCCTTTACTTCGAGAAGCGCTTCGCTCATTGAGGCATCGCCTCGAGGATGGTTTTCCCGCCCAGGTACACCGCACGCACGGCGTCGGACGCGAGGACACTCTTGGGCTCGCCGTCGGCGACGATGGCCCCTCCCGCGAGACAGAGCAAACGATCGACCGTCGACAACAGCGCGCGCACGACGTGCTCAATCCACAGCACCGCGATCCCTTCAACCCTGAGCTCGCGAATGATGCCGGTGAGTTCGTTCACTTCTAGGTCCGTGAGACCTCCCGCGATCTCATCAAGCAGCAGTATCCGTGGTCCCACCGAGAGGGCCCTCGCCAACTCGAGCCGTTTTCGGTGCAACAGGCTGAGCGAACCGGCGCTACGGTTCGAAAAATTGGCGAGGCCCGTGCGTTCGAGTGATTCGTAGGCCACCGAGTAACTACGCTGGCCTCGAGCTCGATTACCCTGCTGCGCGGCCACGAGCACGTTCTCGAACACCGTCATATGTTCAAAGGGTCGGGGGACCTGGTAGGTACGACCAATGCCAGCTCGGGCCCGTTTACTCGGCGCCATCTTGACCACGTTGTCGCCGTCAAGCAGTATTCGCCCCGAGTTCGGGCGCACGTCGCCCGAGATCATCGCGAACAACGTTGTCTTGCCCGCCCCGTTCGGTCCGATCATTCCTACTGCGTCACCCTTGTCCAACTGGAAGGAAATCTCCTCCGCGACCACCACCTGGCCGAATCGTCTAGAGACACCTTCCAGTTGGAGCAACGACATAAAGAGAAAAACTAGACGTTGGTGGGCTCGAGGGTGCCGTTGAGCGGAATGTGCGGGTTAAGTGAGTTGTCGACGATCCACTGGGACCAGGCGTACTTGCGGTGACCAACGAGGTCGGTCGATCCGGGCTTCCACTGCACACCAAAGGGCTGGATCATCCCGATCCCCTTCGCGGGACTGGCCAAGAAGGGATTACTACTCTTGCGGTTCATGTTCACCGGCCCACACATGCCGTCGTAGTTCACCACCTGCAGCGCAGACGCGAGCTCGAGTCGGTCGTGTGGATTCCTCACGGCCTTGAAGGCCTGGATCGCGATCTCGAACAACGAGTACGTCGAACCCATTGACTGAACCCATTGACCGTGTCCCGCGCTCTGGTACGCCGCCGCGAAGTTGTACGCCGTGAGACCCGTCAGCGACGACTTGTAGGGCGAATAGGGCGTGAACCACGAGTCCGTCGCGACGTTGTTAGAAAGGTCACCCAACGCGTACGCGTCGGTGGGAAACAGCATGACCTTCGCAACGGTCGCCAGCTTCGGGTTGTAGTCCTGCTGNNNGTCCAGAACGTCTGGAAGTCGGGAGGCAACGGAACGTTGACGAACAAGTCACACGACGCGCCGTTCTTTCCTCCGGTCTTGAACGTTTGAATCATCGCGCTGTAGTCGGTCGACAAGTCCGTGTAGGCACCGCCATCGACGAAGTTGTAACCCCCATTCGGGTAGATGGCGCCAACCGTTGGCGCGAACGCCGCACGAAATGCGTTGCCGTCTGAGTCGTTCGGGAACATCTCGGCGACGTTCGAGTTGCAGCTGACCTGCTTTTGAATCCTCTGCCACATCGGCACGAAGCAACCGACGAAATGCGGTACCCCGTAAAAGAACATCGAGTTGTACGTCGGTCCGGTTCCGGAGGCGCCGCCTTCGGGAGAAATCGTGGCCCCCGTGAAGCCGCCCCACCACGCTTCCCATGGCACAACGGTCGAAACACAAGGAACTTTGTACTGCTCGCACGTCGTCGCGACCGGTATCACCGTCTCCGGCGCCGAACTCGTCAAGACGAGGTCAACTCCCGAGTTGATCAACTCCTGGGTCACTTGCACCGCGACGTTCGGCTGAGACTGCGTGTCCTTCTCACTGATCTGGATGTGGTACGTCGTACCACCGATTTTGATGCCCTTGGCGAAGTAGCTCGACGTCTTGATGAGCCCCAACACGAACGAGTCGGGACCTGCGAAGTCCGCTAAGGCCCCGGTCCGTGGTGAGACGAAACCAATCTTGATGGTGCCCGACTTTGCCGCCGCCTGGGCTGCCGAGACGTCCGCGAGCGTGGCGATGGCGCCACTGGCGACCATTACCCCCAGTGCCTGGAGTCCCAGTCGACGTCCGAACTCGTATTCTCCGAGTGAACGCCCCGCGAGAGCGTTGTCGAAGATTTTCTCTTCACTCATATTGACCCCCAACCAATAGTGTTGGTGGAATTCTTAACACACTGTTTCGTACATAGGGAGCCATTTTGGCGAGATTTTAATTCCGCCACTGAAATACCGCGCGCGCAGGCGTTTGCCACCCTCATGATCGGCGCAGCGCAGCACGGTCCGGGCGCGCTTCGATTCGTTAGTAATTGCCTTGGAATCTCTGGTTCCTGCGCACTTCACCTCGGCCCGTGCTAAGAAATCGGACAACTTTGTACTCGGAGGTACATGTGACATTTCTTGACGGTTCTGACTGGCAGGGCAATATCTTTTTGAGCGGCTGGCGCCCCGGCGGCGCCGAAAGCGCTCCGGTGCTCGAACCCGCGACCGGATCCAACCTCGCTCGCTCGGGTCGAGCGAGCGTCGCCGACGTCGCCGAGGCTTCGCGCGCCGCACGCGACGCCCAACGCGACTGGGCAACACTCCCCTTCAATCAACGCGCCGCGATCTTACGAAAGGCCGGCGAACTCTTCGTGGAACACGCACAAGAACTGGCGCAATGGTTGATTCGAGAGTCCGGCAGCATTGGACCAAAAGCTGACCTCGAGCTCCACATCGCGGCAGAGGAGTGCTTCGAGGCCGCCGCACTCGCCTCGCACCCCACCGGCGAGATCCTTCGCAGTGAGATGCCGCGACTGAGCTTTTCGCGTCGCGTGCCGGCTGGCGTGGTGGGCGTCATCGCACCGTTCAACTTTCCCCTCATCCTGTCAATCCGCTCCGTGGCACCGGCGCTCGCGCTGGGCAACGCGGTCATCTTGAAACCCGATCCACGCACCGCGGTATCTGGTGGCGTCATTCTTGCTCGCGTGTTCGAAGAAGCCGGTGTGCCGGCGGGCGTCTTTTCCATGCTCCCCGGCGCGTCGGACGTCGGTGAGGCACTCGTCACTGACCCGCTCGTACGCGTAATCTCCTTTACGGGTTCGACCCACGCGGGCAAACGAGTTGGCGCACTCGGCGCCGAGCACCTCAAGCGCGTCCACCTCGAGTTGGGGGGCAACTCGGCTCTGATAATCATGGCTGACGTTGACTTGGAGAAGGCCGCGTCGGTGGGCGCCTTCGGTTCGTTCATGCACCAGGGCCAGATATGCATGACCACGGGACGACACCTCGTCGACGCCTCCATTGCGAAGGACTACGCCGCGCTGCTCGCCGAACACGCCAACCACCTACCCGTAGGTGATCCGACGACCGGTCAGGTGGCGCTCGGGCCGCTCATTGACGAACGACAGCGAGACCGGGTGCACGCCATGGTGACCGAGTCAGTGAGTGACGGCGCGACCCTGCTCGCCGGGGGCACCTTTGAGAATCTCTTCTATCGACCAACGGTCTTGTCCGAGGTGGAGGCGTCGTCGATTTCGTACCGCGAAGAGGTCTTTGGTCCGGTCGCGCCCGTGATCGCTTTTCACTCCGACGACGAAGCGGTGGCCCTCGCCAGCGCGTCACCCTACGGACTTTCCCTGGGCATCTTGTCTCGCGACGGACTTCACGCGCTCGAACTGGCGAGTCGGATCCCTTCGGGAGCGATTCACGTCAACGACCAGACCGTGGGCGACGAGGCGGTCATCCCCTTCGGCGGCTTCGGTGCGTCGGGCAATGGATCACGGGTCGGCGGCAAGGCCAACCTCGACGCCTTCACCGAAACCCAGTGGGTCACCGCGCAAAGCGTGCTGCCGGACTACCCCTTCTAGGTACGTTCGTACCTTCTTCGAAGAGCGGGCGCCGGCGACGCGCTCGGCTCACAGGCCGAGCACGCCTCTCGCGTTGTCCTTCAGGATCCGTCGTCGCGCCTCGTCTGCGATGTCGAGGCCTTCAAAATCGCGAAGCCACCGCTCGGGCGTGATGAGCGGGAAATCCGAACCGAACAGCACCTTGTGGCTCAGGTAACTACCCACCGCACGAACGAGGGGCGCGGGCAGGTACTTCGGCGACCATCCAGAAAGGTCGATGAACACGTTGGATTTATGGGTCGCCATCGCCAGGGCGTTCTCGTACCACGGCATGCCCGCGTGCGCGAGAACTATGGTCAGACCAGGAAAATCGGCCGCGACCTCGTCCAGTAACAACGGGTCTGACAGGGCGAGCTTGATCCCGCGCCCCCCCGGGAGGTTGGCCCCAATGCCCGTTTGGCCGGTGTGAAAGATCACCGGTACCCCAAGATCCTCGAGGGCCTCGTACAGGGGAAAGTACTGCGAGGCGTTCGGACGAAAATCTTGCAAGCTCGGATGAAACTTGAAGCCCCGCACGCCGCAGTCCTGGACCAAGTGGCGCGCCCGGTCAACCGCCGCCCCGTCGTGTGGATCGACCGAACCGAACGGGATCACGACGTCGGCGAATTCGCGCGCCGCTTCTGCTATCTCCTCGCTCGAGATCGCCGCGTGACCGGTGGCGGTTGTCGCGTCGACCGTGAAGACCACGGCCGCCATGTTGAGCGAACGGTACCGTTCCGCGATCACCTCCAGTTTCGGTGCTCGGTCCTCACCCTGCTTGAAGTACTTCGCCGAGGCGTCCATTAGTTCTTGATCGAGCGAGAAGTGTCCGTGCGCGTCTTGTTCGACGTGTACGTGCACGTCAATCGCAGTCAGCGTCTCCACGGGTAACGTACCGTCCGTCATGTGGCCTCCTCTAGTGCCCGAGGGCGTGTCGCGCAAGTCGCGCGAGGATATCATGCACTGCGTTCTATTGTTGTTCTTTCAGTCCGGTGCGATAGCGTTCGGCCCACTCGACGAACCAGTCGATGGATTCGGGGTTCG
>JBEKWQ010000088.1:0-7097 GCA_049512875.1 Acidimicrobiales bacterium | reverse complement strand
GAGCGAACTCGCCCTCGTTGGTGCCAAAGCCACGAACTGGTTGGTCCAGGTCCTCGAGATCGCCCAGGGACTCGAGGGCGAGTGGCGAGTGGCGACGAGTGACGCGTACTACGACGTGGCGAGCGCGCGAACGACACTGCGGGCACGTAAAGACCTCGAGGTTGGCGTGGGCGACGGTCGCGTGACATTGCGCGTGCGATCGGGAAGTCCGGGCAAGAGCGCCGGACCGGGACTACGCAGCGACCTCACCATCGATACGCTCGCGAACCCGCACGGTGTCGCGCCGCGTCGATTCATCGGTCTATGGCCCGAAGCGGGTGTCGTGCTGAGCGTCGATGGCACAATGGCCGATTTGCGTGCGGGCGCGAGAGACTTGGTGCGTACCGCGGTCGTCCAGCAACGTCGACGTCACCAAAGCGCGGCCTAGAAGCAGGAGATTGAGGCGTACCTAGTAGCGTGGTAAGGCCATGACCTTACGAACTTCGCTTCGAAATATCGCCATAATCGCCCACGTCGACCACGGAAAGACGACGTTGGTCGACAAGATGCTGCGCCAGACCGGTTCCTTCACCGCCCACGAGGAGCTCACCGACCGGGTCATGGACTCAGGGGACCTCGAGCGCGAAAAGGGCATCACCATCCTCGCCAAGAACACGGCGGTCAAGTGGCACGACCTCACCATCAACATCATCGACACCCCCGGCCACGCGGACTTCGGCGGCGAGGTCGAGCGCGGCCTCTCCATGGTCGACGCCGTGATCCTGCTCGTGGACGCGGCCGAAGGACCCCTTCCCCAGACGCGCTTCGTACTGCGCAAGACCCTCGAACGGCGCCTGCCGGTCGTGCTCGTGATTAACAAGGTCGACCGTCCTGACGCTCGCGTGAAAGAAGTGGTCCAAGAGGTGGAGAACCTCTTCTTGGACCTCGACGCCGACGAGCACCAGATCTCATTTCCAATCCTCTACGCGAGCGCGCGCCAGGGCTGGGCGTCGAGGAGTCCCGAGGAGACCTCGGGCGACCTGACGCCGCTGTTCGAGACGATCGAACAGTACGTGCCGGCACCCGAGTACGAGGAGGGCCACGGCCTCCAGGCCCTCGTGTGCAACCTCGACGCGTCGCCGTACCTGGGCCGACTCGCCCTGTGTCGGGTCATCAACGGCACCCTCGAGCGCGGACAACGCGTGGCGTGGTGTCGTATCGACGGCACCGTCGAACACGCCAAGGTCACCGAGCTCTTCATCACCGAGGCCCTCGAGCGCGTTCCCGCCCAGAGCGCGGGACCCGGCGACATCGTGGCCGTCGCGGGCTTCGAGGACATCTTCATTGGCGAGACCCTCGCCGACCCCGACAATCCCATCGCCCTCGAACCCCTGCACGTGGACGAGCCGAGTTTGTCGATGACGATCGGCATCAACACCTCGCCGGTCGCGGGCACCGAAGGCAAGCTCTTGACCGCGCGCATGATCAAGGACCGCCTGGATAAGGAGCTCGTGGGCAATGTTTCCCTGCGCGTGCTCACGACCGAGCGCCCCGACGCGTGGGAGGTGCAGGGTCGCGGCGAGTTACAGCTCGCGATCTTGATCGAGACCATGCGTCGCGAGGGCTTCGAGCTCACGGTCGGCAAGCCCCAAGTGGTCACCCGGATGATCGACGGCAAATTGCACGAACCAGTCGAACACGTCACCATCGACGTGCACGAGGAGTTCGTGGGTGCGGTAACGACCCTGTTGGCGACCCGAAAAGGCACGATGATCGACATGGTCAACCACGGCACCGGATGGGTGCGCCTCGAATGGCGGATCCCGGCGCGCGGGCTCGTGGGCATCCGCACCGACTTCATGACCGAGACCCGCGGTGGGGGCATGATGCACACGAACTTCGACGGCTACGAGCCGTGGTTCGGCGACATCCGACTTCGCCAGAACGGCGTGCTCGTCGCGGACCGACGCGGACCGACGACCGCCAACGCGCTGATCGACCTCGAGAGCCGCGGCACGTTGTTCGTGGCGCCCGGCACCGAGGTGTACGAAGGCATGATCGTGGGCGAGAACTCACGTTCGGACGAGATGAACGTGAACCCCACCAAGGAGAAGAAACTCACCAACATGCGAGCGTCGGGCAGCGACCACACCGAACGCATCACGCCCGCGACGATCTTCTCGCTCGAGCAGGCGCTCGAATTCATCGCCGACGACGAAGCCGTCGAAGTCACCCCCAAATCCGTGCGACTTCGCAAGATGCACCTCGACCAGGCAACGCGCGCGCGTAACCGCAAGAAGATCTAGGGCGCGTCAACTAGGATCGTCCCGGAGGGATGACAGAGCGGCCGAATGTACCGGTCTTGAAAACCGGCGTGGGCTTGCCCACCGTGGGTTCAAATCCCACTCCCTCCGCCACGTGGCCCGCGCCCTGTTCCATGTTCGGTTGGGAACTAGGCGATGGCGAGTTCATTCGCCCAGTCGTGGACGCAACGTGCGTAGAACGCGTCGCGTTCACCGGGCCCCTCGCCGACCACGTTCTGAAACTGACCGAAGATCTCAAACGAGACCACGCCAAACACGCCGACCCAGACCTTCAGGGCCCGCTGGATGACCACGGTCGGCACGTCGACCAGGAGCGCCTCGCGAAGTGGGGCGAGGGCGGATTCGAGCGTGCGATCGGGTGGTTCGCTCGTGAAATGATCACGAACGCGTTGCGCGTGCACGGCGTCGACCAGTATCGCCGCCAGCAACAACGGCACCCGAGTGGCGGGACCAACGGTGTCCGCGGGCGCGACGTAACCGGGCACCGGCGAACCGTAGATGAGCGCCCACTCGTGGGGGTTCGCGATTGCCCACTGGCGAACCGCGACGCACGTCACGCGAAACCGACCGAATAAATCCTCGCGCCCGACGTTGGTTTCGGCGCCCTCGGCGAATTCGCCCAGTGAGTTGTAGGCGTCGACAATGAGCCAGGTCAACAGGTCGTCGCGGCTCGCCACGTAGCGGTAGATCGCCGACGAGGTCATCCCCAACTCGCGAGCGATGGCGCGCAGGCTCAGCGACGGCGCCCCCTCGCTGGCCAGGTGACGCCGCGCGGCGTCGAGGATCTCGGTCGTAATCTCCACGCGGGCCCGGTCCCGGGCCGTGCGCGGCGCCGAGGGGCGCTGATCAGCAGTGTTTTCCTTGGTGGCCATGACCCATTCTGCCACAGTTTAGAGCGCCGAGCATTATTTAGAGCAATGCTCTTGTATTAGAGCATCGCTCCTGTTAGTGTGTCCCCAGCGAACGATTCGCCACCGTGGCGATGCGCTCGAGGAGGCATCATGTCAAGTTCACCAACCGCCCCACTGCACCTGGTCGTGGGCTCAGGTCCCATTGGCAGCGCGGTCGCCCGCCACCTGGTAAGCCAAGGAGCACGCGTGAAGGTTCTCACCCGTTCGGGCACCGGCCCCACGGGATGTGAACTTCTGCGCGGCGACGCCAGTGACGCGGCGCTGATGAGCTCGCTGTGCCAAGGAGTCAGCGTGCTCTACAACTGCGTCAATCCCCCCTACCACCGTTGGGCGCTCGACTGGCCACCCATCAATCACTCGCTCATCGACGCCGCGGCGAACAGCGGTGCCGTACTGGTCACGATCGCGAACGTCTACGGCTACGGACCCGCCCGCGCGTCCATCGGCGCGCCCAGTTACGACGCCGCGCACCCGATGACCGAAGACACGCCGCTCGCGGCGACGACCAGCAAGGGTCAAGTGCGTGCTCGCATGTGGCACGAGCAACGTGACGCCTTCGACGCGGGGCGAGCGAAGGTGGTCGAGGTGCGCGCCTCAGACTACATCGGACCCCGCGCCGACAGTGTCGTTGGTTCACGCTTCGTGCCCCGAGTGTTGGGTGGCAAATCGGTCACGACCATCGGTCGCAGCGACGTCGCGCACAGTTTCACCTACACCGAGGACGTCGCGCGTCTGGCCGTCGTCGTCGGCACCGATCAGAGGGCGTGGGGAAAGGCCTGGCACACGCCGTCGAACGATCCGCGCACCCAGCAAGAGGTCGCCGACGACATCGCGGCGTGCGCGGGCGTCAAGCGCGTGCGCGTACGGGCGCTCCCTGGGCGCGTGCTCTACGCACTGGGTTTCTTCTCGCGCCTACTGCGCGAACTACGCCAAACCGAGTACCAGTTCCGCGACGAGTTCGTGATGGATTCGTCGCTCGCCCAAAGGACCTTCAACCTCGCGCCGACGCCCTGGTCGGAGATCATTACCACCACCGTGGCGTACTACGCCAGCGCTGGGGACCAGCTCGAAAAGCAGAGCGTCCGATGACCATCGTATGCCACGACCACCACGATCTGAACACCATGGGACACGCACGCGCCATAGACCAGTGGCGCGCACGCGTGCTGCTCGTCGGCGGCGGTTTCCAGGTCGTCTTTGGCGCCTGGTGGCTCGTGCGGGCCCTCGTTCCTCTCAGTTCGACACTGGTGGCGGGACTCTTGGGCGTCGTCGTCGTGCTCGGTGGGATCACGATCACCTCGAGCCTGCTCTCGAGCGCCCCGAGACCGCGCGGACCCGAGGCGCGTCGGATCGAACGCCGCCTCAGCATCGCGACCCTTCTGCAAGTGGCCGGTTCCTTCCTGGGACCGTGGTTACTCAGGGAGCTGCACTGGCAGCGACTGAGCCTAGCGTTCGTCATGGCGAGCATCGGATTGTTGCTGGTCTGGATTCACCGAGAGGTGGACTCGCCTTACCAAGGGACGGCGGGACGAGCGTTGATCGCACTCTCGCTCTTCACGCTCGTCCTGACGGGAACGGGACAGACGGTCTTCGCGGGCCTCTCCTCAGCGGTCGTGCTGCTGGGATGCGCGGGCGCTGGCTATCACTGGCTCGAGCACCATGAACTCGAGGACTAGGAACGCACCCGTGAGCGTATTGATTTAATCCACTCGCTCGCCGACTTTCGAGCCTCGCCGACCTCTTCACGACGGACCTGGGCACCCTCGCCGGTCACCGGGTACGAACCGAGGAACTTCACCCGGGTGAGGTGCGCCTGCAGATCGGCGAGGCAGTCCGCAACCACGTCGTCGGCGACGTGACCCTCGAACTCCATGACGAAGCAGTAGTCCCCCAGTCCCTGTTTGGTGGGACGGCTCTCGAGCTTGGTCAGGTTAATGTCGCGCGCGGCGAATCGTCCAAGGATCGCGTAGAGCGAACCAGGGCGGTCGGCGTCCTGGAAACAGACGATCGACGTCCGGTCGTTGCCCGTGGGCGCGGCGACCGCTTCACGACCCACGAGGATGAAGCGGGTGGCGTTTCCCGGGTGGTCTTCGATGTCGCTCTGTATCGCCTCGAGGCCGAAGAGACCAGCCGCCACGAGTGAGCCCACGGCCGCCCACGGTTCACTCGAGCGCGCGACGTCTCGCGCGGCCTGGGACGTGGACGTCGTCTGTTCGGTCGAGGCGAGCGGCAGTGTTCCTACGTACCCGCGACACTGTTCGAGTGCGTGCACGTAACTGAGCACCTTGGTGACCGACGAGGGGCTGAGACCCTTCTTTGCCAGGAGGTGCAAGTGGATCGGAAGCACGATCTCGCGTTCGATCACCAGGTCGTGGTCAAAGACCAGCCCGTCGATACTCGCCGAGACCGTGCCTTCGATGGCGTTCTCGAGCGGCACGAGACCTAGGTCGAGTGAGCCGCTCGCGACCGCGGCCAACACCTCGGGAATCGATCCGCAGGCGACCGCCTCGACGCCCTCGAGCGTCGAGGCCGCTTCGTGGGAGAACGAACCTTCGGGCCCGAGATAACCAACGCGCGTCAAAGCCATTGGGCGAGTGTAGTTCGCGGTCAATTTGGGCCCGCCGGCCACTCTCGCGCGCTCGCGTTCGTGCCTACGATGGCAAAGGACCAGATTGAAGGACAGGGCGATGGGCCAACACATGTTTGAATTCGACGAGCAACTCGCCCAGGCGGTCTTTTCATACTGTCGGGATCGACTCACCCATCCGGTGCCCCTCGACTTCGGCGGACTCGCCCTCGAGCCCTTGCCCGACCTCGAGGGTCTCATCACCCAAAAGGGCAACGACCCTGAAGAGGTCCTCAACTTCTTTAGGGACCGAATCGCTCAGCACGTGATCTCGTGCGACTCGCCCGGTTACCTGGCCTTCATCCCCAACGCCCCCACCAAGAACTCGCTCTTGTTCGACATGGTGGTCGCGTGCTCGGGCCTCAACGGCACGAGTTGGCTCGAATCCGCGGGGGCCGTGGTCCTCGAGAACCAAGCCCTCGAATTCCTCGCCGGCCAAGCCGGGATGCCCGTAGGGTCCGGTGGCGCCTTCGTCTCGGGGGGATCGATGGGCAATCTCTCGAGTCTCACGGTGGGCCGTGACATCGGGCGCGCGAAGCGACCCGCGTTCGCTCCCCACCAGGTGCGCTTCGCGCTCTCCCAAGACGCGCATTCGAGCATTGGCAAATCACTGCACGTCCTGGGCATCGAGGCACTGGTGGTCGAGTGCGACGACCACCGCTTCACCAGGGCGCGACTCGAAGCCGCCATGGCCAACGACCCCCTCGCCGACAACGTCGTGGGGGTCGTGGCGACCGCGGGCACCACGAACGCGGGCATCGTGGACGACCTCGAGGGACTCGGCACCTTCGCACGCGAGAACGACCTCTGGTTCCACGTCGACGGCGCCTACGGGGGTGCCGCGTTGTTCTCGCCCTCACGTCGCCACCTCTTCACGGGTATCCGCCACGCCGACAGCTTCATCGTCGATCCCCACAAGTGGCTCTACGCGCCATTGGACTGTTGTGCGTTGATCTACCGTGACCCGACCATCGCGCGCAAGATCCTCGCCCAACAGGCGAGCTACCTCGACGTGTTGCACGACAACGAGGACGAGAACTACGAGTGGAATCCCTCGGACTTCGCGATCCACCTCTCTCGTCGTGCCCGAGGACTCGCGTTCTGGTTCTCGCTCGCGACCAACGGCGTCGCCGCCTACGAAGAGGCCGTCGAGGCGTCGATCGCGATCACCGACCGCGCCGCTCGACTCATCGAAGAGGCGGACCACGTTGAACTCGTCCGACCGGCGAGCCTTTCGATCGTGCTGTTTCGACGCCT
>JBEKWQ010000087.1:0-7162 GCA_049512875.1 Acidimicrobiales bacterium | reverse complement strand
CGCACCTCGTCAAGTTCATTCGTCGAGATTTGGCCGCTCGCGTCGATGATGCGAAGAACTTCCGATCTATTTCTAAGGCGCAGTGAATCGTGTTGACCGTGGATCACCACCAAGTCGTGAGCGATTGTCCTCAGTACTTCGGCGCTGCTGGGCGCCCCGTTCAAGGTGCTGCGCAGACGCCCCGTCGTACTCGCCTCTCGCGTGAGCACGATCTCGTCGCCGTCTTGTAAGAAGACGGCGGCCGTGCGCATGTCCGCGTGCGCGGCGTAGCGAGAGGTCGCGTTCTCACCGCCCAAGCACAATTCGAGAGCCCCCAAGAGCAGGGTCTTGCCAGCTCCGGTTTCGCCGGTGATCACGTTGAATCCCGGTCCCAATTCCAGTCGCGCGTCCTCAATCACGCCCAGACCGTGTGCGTAGAGTTCGACCAGTTGTGCCTTAGGCATGACCCTCTCGAAGGCTCTCGCGAAGACGAAACCCGAGTTCGAAGCTGCGCGTGGCGACGACTCGAACTGGCGCGGGACTCTTGCGCACCTCGATTGCCTCGCCCGGTTCCAACGAACCGATGGTGTGACCGTCGGCGACGATGATCGCCGGTTTGTCGTCGGCGAGCAGTCGAACCACCTTGTCACCGTCGACGACGATTGATCGGTCAATCGTGAAGTGCGGTGCAATGGGCGTGAGAACCATGACGGGTAACGTCGTGTCGACGACGGGTCCACCCGCCGAGAAGTTGTAGCCCGTGCTGCCGGTGGGCGTGGCGACCATAACGCCGTCCGCCGAATAGGTCAAGAATGCGTCGTCGTCGATGAAGGTCTTTACTCGCACCATGTGACCCGCGTGGGCCCGCTCAACCACCACCTCGTTGAGCGCGAACTCGCGTCGTGGGTCGCTGGGCCGCGAGATGCTCAACGCCAATCGCTCAACGACCAGGTTGTTTGTCAACGCGTCATTCACGCTTTCGACGATCTCGGTGGAGGGCACGTTGAGTAAGAAACCCAAACGACCGAGGTTCACCGCGAGAACCCGCGCTCGGTGCTCGTGTGCGAAACGCGCCGACTGAAGAAAGGTGCCGTCGCCGCCGAGGCTGACCACCATGGTGTCCTCAGTAATGTCCGGTGGATCAGCTTTATCGAGGTAGTAGAGCGCTGACGCGATCCCCTGCTCTTCGAGGGACCGCGCGGCTTCACGGGCGAGATCGATCGCGTCGCGGCGGTTTGAAAAGACGCTGAATAGTAACTGTGACACCCTGCACCTCGTGCGTCTAATGGTAGTAACAATGGTCGCCCGACCCGGCGTCCGCGGTTGGTCAAGGTGACGCGCCGGCCGCGTTCGTGGGACCATGGACGTGGCGACGGTGGCACACCGACGCCCGAGGAGGTGCGCAATGTTCCACGACATCCCTGTGTCGATCGTTGAGGTGATGGCCGAGTTAGAGCGACGTGACGAGCGTGACCGCGACGACGGCACCGAGCACCTCAAGCGACTTCGACAGATTCCCAGAGAGACGGGTCGTTTCCTCGCGATCGTGGCAGCGTCGGCGCCCGAAGGTTCCTGGATCGAGATCGGCACCAGTGCGGGTTACTCCGCGCTCTGGTTGTCGCTGGCGTGTCGTGCCCGCTCGCACGTGCTGACGACCTACGAACTTCTGGCCGACAAGGCAGCGTTGGCACGTTCGACTTTCGAGGCGGCGCAGGTGAACGACGTGATATCGCTGGTGGAAGGGGACTTTCGTGATCACGTCGATGAACTGGATTGGCTGAGTTTCTGTTTTCTCGACGCCGAGAAGGACGTGTACCTCGACTGCTACAAGGCGGTGGTGCCCCATCTGGTGACGGGCGGGTTGTTCGTGGCCGACAACGTCATCAGCCACCAGAGCGAGCTACAGAGCTTCGTCGACGAGGCGCTGAGCGATCCACGCGTGGACTCCCTGGTCGTGCCCATCGGGAAAGGAGAACTGGTGTGTCGCAAACGTTGAGTCAGGACTCGACGCTCGGGTCGGGCTCGTAGGTGACGTCGAGTTCGACGTCGTCGTCGAGCGACGAGGGTTCGAGTCGGATCTCGAAGCCGTCGACCACCCGTATGACCTGGACCGCGTCGACGTGACCCTTGGACTCACCACGCCACTTGGCCCTCGCCGCGGCTCGCGCCTGCTTGACGCCGTGCGCCACGACGACGACGACCTCGTGGTCCTCACCCAGTCGACCCGGCGCCGGATCACCGCCCAAATAGACGACGTACAGTGCTGGTGTCTCGGCCAAGGGGGCACTCATGGGCGGTCATCTTACCGATTGACGGAGCCACAATCCTGTGCGAGAGAAAGAGGAGACCACTTCGACAATGTCGCCATCGTCGGTATGAGGTCAGTTCGAGGGGAAGTGCTGAACAAGGAGTGGCACCAACGCCACCTAGAAAAAGAGCCATCGCCGAGACGCTGAATTAGGACCCGGCGGCTAGGAACGTCGCTGGTTCTTCGAGAAATACGTGGGCAGGTGCACGAGCCAGTAGAAATTGATCGTCCAGCCCGCGCCGAAGGATTTCGGCGGAAACATTCGAGGGTCCTCGGCGTTCCACATTCGCGATTTCGCGCGCGCCACGGTGGGGCGACGCCAGTCGTAGGGCACTCCGAGGACTTCCTTATCCTCGGGCACGTTCGGATCGCTCTTCTCGCCTTCGTCCTTGGGCTCGGCGTTCTCGCTCACGAGGTGAACCTAGCACCGAGGTCGATCAATTCGTCTCTTCGGTGCGAGGCGCCTCAAAGCGATGACGGAAACTGAAGACCGACGGCGAGGGTCCGTTCTGGCGCAAGTGGCGTAGTTTCTGTTCCGCCTCATCGGTGGTGGGCTCGTGCCCCGCCAGCACCCACCAGAGTGCGGCGGTCGCTTCGCTCACCGTCTCGAACCATTTTCTTCGCTGTAACAACACCGAGCGGTGCACTTCGTCATTAACCCACGCCCACAGGTACTCGACTGACTGCCACACACTCATGTTGACGATGATGCCCGCCGCGTCGCCCACGTCCCATTCGAAGGCCACGATCGAGGTGGCGTTGCCCTCTTCGTTCTTGAGCCGCCACACGAAGCCCGGTGCCGCCTCCGCCGAGGCGTTCACGGAATCGAGGGCGCCCACGAAGCCCTCGAGTCGCTCGGACTCGAGGGGCGCCCGCAGTCGGGCCACGTTCACTTGGGCGAGTTGGTACGTCATTGAGACGTTCTAGCATCGACCAGGAACGGTTTTTTCGGACCGACGCCTACGCTTGGAGCGTGGGTTACGTACGAACACTTCGCCGGTCCACCGAACTGGCCAATCTGGTCGCCTTGTGCACCTTTGGCGTCTTCGGTGCGTTTCTCATCGCGGTGGGAATCGAGCGTCCCGCCACGATCCTCGTGGTGATTGGCCTGTTGTACGCCGGCGGTATGGCCTGGTACCTCATCCACCTCCTGCGGCGCGTCGCTTCTGAACTCCGTCTCGACGCCACGAACAGTGAGATCGAGTGGACCGCCTTGGCGGGTCGGGGGCGTTTTCCCCTCTCATCGGTGACGTCCGTGCGCCAAACATCACAACCGGACGTCTACGCGTTCGTCCTACGTGACGGGTCGCTCGTGCGCTTCTGGCACCGAAACCGGGACGACCAGGCCCAGGGGTTCTTTCGAGAACTCCGCACATTGCGTCCCGACGCGTCCTTTGACGCCCTCTACGCAACGAGTGGAGCGTCGTGGCGTCGTGGTCTCCCGCCATTGGGAAACGACAGCGCCCCACTTTCGACCAAGCCGTAGCCCGGGGCGAGCCGTCGAGCGACAATCCGCGTCGCCTCAGGATCAGTACGCGAACGTGCAACGAGCCTTGGCCGTTATCCGATCTCGGCCATCGAACGCGGAAATCTCGTCGCGGAGAACGACATCGCGCCCTCGGGTACCATCCAGCAAACCACGGTGACGTTGAAGCGACCCGCGCGCACGGCCGGATCTTCTTCGAGTAACTGACGCGCGACTTCGACACCGACCCTAAAGATCAACAGACCGCGCAGAGAAGCGTCTTCGAGTGGTCCCGCGGCGAGTAAGTGACCGGCCGCGTGCAGGTCCGCCAGGTGCGACATGTGGGAATCTTGCAGCTCCTGCGACTCTTGCTCACTCAGTGAGGGACGAGAATCGTTGAGGATCAACAGTCCCACGCTGAAGGTATCGAATCGCATGACACTCATCTAAGTCCTTCGCGGGTTCGAGCGCAATGAAAAAGCCCTCTCGTCAATGGCTTAGACGTTTTGAAAGCAGTTGACACCATCCTGCGTGGTTCGTCACTGTCTTTCAAAGCGCGTCCACTCGAACCCGGGGCGCCACGATTCCGTCAGCGCCGTCAGGTCCCAGTGGACCAGCGCCGTGACGGTTTCAGGCAAGATCCGCCACGAACGCTGTTGCGCCCCTTAGAGAGCCGGTGCATCGTCCGCGAGAAAGATGAAACCCTCCTCGAAGATCTGTAGACACGTCGCGACAACGCTCGCGTCGTACTGCGCGCCCGCCCCTCGCTTGATTTCCGCGAGGGCGAAATCGCTGCCGAGGGCGGGACGGTAGGGTCGTCGTTGGGTCATCGCCTCGACGACGTCCGCCACCGCGACGATACGTGCGGGCAGTAGCACGTCGTCGCCCTTCAGACCAGAGGGATAACCCGAACCGTCGAGACGTTCGTGGTGTTGCAACGCGACGTCGACGATCGGCCAGGGAAGATGGGCCTTGGCGAGGATGTCCGCCCCCACGATGGGATGGGTTCTGATCAGGTCAAACTCGCTCTGGCTGAGTCGTCCTGGTCGAGTGAGAATCTCTACTGGAATCGCAATCTTCCCGACGTCGTGCAGTTCTCCGCTTTGACGGATCAACTTGCAGAGAGCTGGCTCGAGGCCCATGCGCCGAGCAATCTCCTCGCCCAACCAACCCACCGATGATTGGTGACCCGCGGTGTAGGGATCGCGGGTCTCGGTCATCTGCGAGAGCGCCGCAATCGTCCCGTCCAACGCCGTTTCGGTTTCGACGATGGCATTCACGTGGGCCGCGGCGAACTCAATCTCGTGGACGATCGCCTGCAGTCGTTGAAACTTGCGACCAGGAAAGGCGAAGGTATGGCTCGCGTAGGCCGTCAGTACCGCCGGCGTTTGGGAAAGCGAAAAGGGAATGCTCACGCACGATCGCAGATTGAACTTCTCCATCAGTGGGTGCCAGGGTTGCGCCGACGTGTCCTGGAGAAGGTCGTCCACCTGCACCGCGACGTGGTTCTTTAGGGCCCGCCCAATCGGACCGGCGCCCGACGGGCTCTCGTTCGACCAGGTGATGACTGCATCGGTCACGTAGCCGTGAGGGCCAGCGAAACACAGGTTTCGGATGTTGTGCGCGTCGTCGTCAACGGCGACGTCAATCCTGGTGAGGGCGTAACCGCCCACGCGCACAAAAGCGTCACACACGCTCTTCAAGAACTCGTCCTCGGTCGCCGAGAGGATCATGAGTCGATTGATCTCGGTCATCAACTCGAGCGACTGTTCTTTTTGGTGCTCGATGGTCACGTCACGGTACGAGATCATCGAGCCCCTACGAACGCCTTCGACGACGACCGGGAACGCACTGAGCATGAGCCAGCGCACCGACTGGGTTGGACCAGCGATACCCAAGAGGCGCGAGGTGGCCGTATCGCTTGCACCCAGGTCAACCGGACGAGAAGCCTGGTCGCTGGTCATGATCGAAAAGTCGTAGGGCTCGTTTATCCACGGTAAATCCGTCAAGGGACGTCCGAGGATCTGTTCGCGGGGCCTTCCGAGCAGGAATGCCCCGCTCCGGTTACAACCGACGACGACGCCGTCGACGTCCTGGAACGTGATGCCCAGATTCAACCCGTCTACGAATTCCTGGGGGGTGAGCAAGGAGAAGAAGTCGTCGACCTCCGCCCGAAAGCCCAGATCCTTCGCCATCTCGTCACCCATGGTTCTTCACTGGCGCCTGGAAGTCCTCTTCGCAAGCACCTTGGAAAGCCGACAACATACGGTGTCTCTTCGCCAATTGTACACCCCTAAATGCCAATTCAAAAAGGGACTTTCGGGTGCTCCGCGGCCCGGAGGGCGCTCGTTGGCGCCGGAAACATCCGTCATTCAGACGTTCAATTGAGCTTCGGCTGAGGTAGTCACCGTCCCGAGCTGCCTCGCGCTGCAGGTTGTCGCCGCGGCCCCGAGAGCGACGGCTACGCGTCGAGAATGATCACGACGCCAAGGTCCCCGTAAGGACTGCGGTGACGCTTCACGATGCCACCGATGACGCCGAAGACGTGGCTCATGGTGGTCATGAATCCGTACTTGGCCTTTATCTTCTGGCTGATCTCAGCGAGTTCACTTCCTTGCACGAGTCGAGCCGTGGCGTTCAGGGCTGTCGTGCCGGCCTTGGGGTTTCCCCGCACGTCACTGGGCTGGACGGTCACATGCGACGTATGAGCCAATCTCTTGGCCTTGCCCGATCCCGAACTGGTCCAGAATCCATACGAACCGTCGTCCAACGGCACGACCCAGGTCGGCGTCACCACCGGGGTTCCGTCACTTCGAAAGGACGTGAAGCGAATGTACTTCTCGTTTTCAAGCGTCATGGCCGCAGCGTACTCCACGCACTTGGCGTGGGAAACGCCATTCGGTAACGCCTGTATCGCCGCTGAAAGTACGTCGGTGGTACCTACTCACTTCGAGCCGCGGGGTGGACCCGTAGGTCCACCCCGAAGCTGATTACCTCAAGTTGTACTTCACGTTCGTGCGCTGTCCGTTCTTGAAGCTCAGGGCGAACACGTAGATACCAGTGCGCACACCACTCCTCACGCTGACGCGCACGGTGAGCAGCGAGCCCGTGTCCTTGGTCACCCTGGCTATGACGCCGGGTGCGTTGGTGATCATGGTGGGCTGACCGTAGAAGTACTGGCCGGCAATGGCGATGACGGTAGTTTGGCCAACAACCGGTGCACCGACGACGCGGATCGCCCTTGGAATCGGGTTCACGAAGGTCACCGTGGTAGCGACGGAACTCGCGACGAGATAGTTACCGTCCGACGCTTTCGAAGCGGTCACGATACAAGTGCCAGCAGTCGTTACCTTCAGCGACGTACCCGAAATCGCGCAGCCCGTGGCGGTACCGTTGACCACACTAAAGGT
>JBEKWQ010000086.1:0-7170 GCA_049512875.1 Acidimicrobiales bacterium | reverse complement strand
GATACTTCCGAGCGGACCTTAGCAACTTGTCCCGCGAGCAATGGACAGTCGGTCCAACAGACGGGATCGAGAAAGGTAATGAGGGTGACGCGGCCGGGGTGCTCGCCTAAGGAATACGCCTTGTTGAACTGATCGGTAAGAGTAAAACGCGGGGCCACCGTATTAAGAGGTGACGCCGCACCATTTTGAGCCAGGAAGAAAGTGTTCTCCGCGCTCGCCACCGTCGTGGCGACGAACATCGACACGGCACTGGTGATCATCATGGCGACGGCAAACGTGGCGACGACCGCGCCCACGCCGCCGGTCATCTCGGGGCGAAGCCGCAGGGTTCGCGCGGGTGCACTGGCGAAACGAGGCATCGCGCACCACGCGAGGACCGCCATGGGCAGAAGCGAGTTGAAGTCCGTCGAAAGCCCGCCGTAAAGCGCCGCGTCCTCGGCGACGACCCAAAGGATCAAACAGCCAACGACTGCGGAGTACACGGGCCAATTCCGGTGAGTCTTGGCCGCCAGCCACAATCCAATACCGGTGACCAGGAGCCAGATAATGACCACGAGATTGAAGCCGCCACCCAATCGTCCGCTGATCACCCCTCCTTCACGTACCACCCAGGCCAGGGGATGAGGTTGGGCGATGCTCGTCATGGACTGGGTCATCGCCGTCAGCGCGTTCGAATTTCCACCGTGCCAGAAGCCCGCAGCGGGTAATGACTGAAAGATAATGGCGACGAGGAACAACAGCGAGAGGAACCTGAGCACGAAGGGGGAAAAAGAATCACGGAACCGCTCGTTGCGCACAAAAAGCCAGCAACCTGCCACGACGTAGATCAAGGTGGCGCCCGGCCATCCGAACAAGATGGTCGCGCCAGAAGCAAAGATGCCACCCGCGCCGTTACCGATCAGCCAAATTCCCCCAGCCCATATCGCCGACACCAGCGCCGCCCAACGTCCGGTGCGCCCCCTCGAAACCAGAATGATCAATCCGAGTCCCACCTGGAACCAAGCGACGCCCGCCGCCAGTGAAATGGGATGGGCATTCCAGATGTTGACGCCGTGAATCATGAGCGAATGGAGCCACGACGGGGTACCGACCGCCATTGGACGCACAACGTCATTGGCGAGTCCGAGGGGCATCGAGCTCTGAAACTGCAAAATACCATCGACCAACCAGATCGCACCAAAACTCCAGCGAAGATACGTGCGGGCTCGGGGCTCGTCGGCACCGTCAGGCAGGATATTGAATCGAAAGATGGTCTGGCTGGCGATCAAGGCAACGAGCAGCACGAAAGCCACCGCGCAGATCCACAACGCGCCGGTCACGAAAAGTGCGTGTCGAAACAGGTGGACTACCAGAAAGTTCGTTAGGTCAATGGACCTCGCATACATGCCAGACATAAGCAGATTCCTTAACGAATTAATCTAAGCGCCATCTGAACGCCGCGACGGAGGTACCGCCTCGACGAATGATTTCGAACTGCGTGAAGAGTACACCGTACTGGAACGTCCAAGATTTCTGTCGCGCCTCTTGGAACTTTCGGGTGCCCTAGTCGTCCCCGAAGGGATTTCCAACCTCACTTCGTCCATCGTGTGCGGCGACTTGCTGGGCCTGTGCCTGCTGGAACTCTTCAGCGCTCATATTCTGATGGCGACGAAGAATTGCGGAAAAGAAATCGGACCTGTTGTCGTCAACCATGGAGCGTCGAAAGGCCATGAAGAGTGCGGGAAAGCACCAAAAGTCGCCGCACACCCAAAGGATGGCGGCACCTATCTGTTGATCGGCGACCCTGTTGAGCGTGATGACCTGCATCGGCATACCCGGCATCGATGCCATGCCGTGCATTGCCGCACCGAAGTTATACCAAGCCACCGAGGTGAAGAAACTCAAGATAATGGCGATAACGGTCATGATGAGGTTCGTGAGTAGCAGCGCGCCGGCCTGACCAAAGGGTGAGAGGGCCGGTCGAAACGGCGCCGATGGAATGAATTGGAACCAGAAGAACAGCCCGGAGACGAAGAACGTCGACAACATCAGGCCAATATGGAGGTCGGTGCTCGCCATGATCGGATTGAAGATGCCAGGGACCATCCATATAATCATCACGACATTGAAGAAGACGACCGCGAAAACGGGCGACATGAGAAAGGCACCGACGACTCGGACCGGATGTCGTCCAGGGCTGAGAAAGACGCGCCGAAGGAGCCGACGGCGCAGTCGCACCGGGACTGAATGGACCAACGGCATAACGGGGGCCCCGGCCACGTAGAGGGCGGGTGCCGCCAACATCACCGAGACGTGCTGGAGCATGTGGATCCAGAAGTACTGCATTGCCCAGTACTGAAGCGGCGACACGATGCTGAGTGCTAACACGGCCAGCCCGGCGTAGGTCAACCACATACGACGGCGTCTCTTACGAGCGTGCTCGGGTAGTGAACGACGGTTCAGCGACCGAAGACCCCGTTCGTGAATCGCCGCAACCAGCAGTACCGCGACACCAATCCACGGATAGCCCCAGTTGGCGGTGATGTAACTCAAGTCTCCGACCTCGCGCTCACCTTACTAACCTGCCATTCCTGCTGCGTCGCGTTGGGACCGATGTGCCGACCCTGAGCGGTCCTTGATCACTCATTGAGGGACTTTATCGCAGACTCAAAACCTCGGTCCCGAGCGCCGACGCTTGGCGAGAGAAACCCGAACCTCACCTGCGGCTCGTGGGCTGAACCGAAAAGCATTGGCCCCATACCTACTCGGGCCGGGTCGCGAAGGTTCAACGCTTCCGGGTGCGAAGTTCGGCCAACCGAACAGCAATCAGTTTACGCACGAGCTCATCGCTCAACGGAGAGTCGGTCGTAAAGCGAAGTGCACTCTTGGAACACGAATAGGCGGCCAGTTCTTCACTGAGTCGGCCCAACACGGAACCACTAAAGGGGAGGTAGCTCATATGGTTCTTAAAGGACGCAAAACCAGCAACCACTCCCCCCTCGAGCCGAAACGCCGGCACGCGATAAGAAATACACTGCTCGGCCTCAGGGATCGTACGAAGTATCGACATTCGAAGAAGAGTAAGGGTTTCACGCTGTCGCGCCGGCACGGACTTGAGGTACCGATCTATCTCCAACGAACTCAATTTCGCCTCCCTCTCGCGCGTTGACGTCCTACGTACAACAATGCTTCAGCCGGTCCTCGCCAACAAGAGAATTCGCGCTCAGACTCTCAGCTTCCCCAATCGTGCCAACGCCACATTCGCATTTTCCGAACGCGGTTGTCGTATTCACCGTCTGATGTCGACAGATGAACTTTCATTCTTGAGTGCCCCCGGCAGGATTCGAACCTGCGCACACGGTTTAGGAAACCATTGCTCTATCCCCTGAGCTACGGGAGCCATATTAACCTTTCGTCACTTTTGCGCAATCATCGCCTCCACCAGCACGACCTCAGCGCAACATTCTCGAAAAGCGACAGACTCAATATCTGCTGCTCACTATTCAAACACGACAGAGACCAAGAAGACGAATTCAAGCCCAACTATTGCAATCAGTCCGTAATACAGATCAAGTATTTCTGTACTTAAATGGCCATGGCGATGAGAAATCGCCGCTTCGGCAAACGATAATGGAGGGCAAGAGTTATGAAGGAATTCTCACGCGTCGCACGGCTCAGACGTCAACACACAACGTGGCCACGAGTGGGCGCTGGAGCACTCCTTACTTTGTCGATGCTAGGACTCATCGGTGGCAACGCGACCGCGAGTACGAAGACGTCGGGCTCGTTCGTCGTCACGGGCGCTTTGAAGGGTACGCTGAAACTCGGCGCGAACAGCGGGTGTGACGCGAGCAAGCACGGTGTCACGCTGAGCTCGTTCACGACAACGCTGCCGTCAAAGAAATTCAAGACGTGGTCGGTCACCATCTACGTAGCCAAACTCGGCACGTACAGGAAGTTCGCGTTCCTCAAGGACTCATTCGTCCTGGGCACCAGTAACAACACCGGCTGGGTGGCGACCGAAGGGTCAATGACCATTATCAAGCATTCCGGCACGGTAAATCTCACCCTGGGCGCTCACGAGGGCGAGGCGACCGGCACGGTACACGTCGCGGGCACCTGGATCTGCGCCTCCTGAGCGTCGTCGAGAGCGCCACCAAGCACGACAAGTACACCTGGTCGTAAGGAATTCGGTCGTCACGGAGACGACGAGGAATTGCCCGGCGGAGGGAACTGCGCGAGGTCTGGCTCATCGTCGATGGTCGGCATCAGATAACCGAAGAACGCCGTCGCCGCCCCGAGGAACATCAAAACCATTCCGACCAGACGCAGCGAATGGGCGTAACAGAAGAATCCCCCGACTCCTCCAATGCCCACGCCGACCAGACCCACCACGGCGGCGATACGCTCAACGCGCCCCTCGCGCGAGGCCAAGGCAACGATGACCAGCGCGCCGAAACCGAGAAAACCACCAAGTGCGCCGTGCACGATCGTTATGGCCTCGCCCTGACTGATCGCCCAGCCGTTCGGACGGTCAAAGGGCACCGAGAGAAGCTCGCCAAAACCGATCAGTATTTCTGCACCGACGAGCAGCATCATCGTCGTCCACGTGCGCCGACTCACCGCTCGCCTCTCGCCCGACGCACCCATCGGACTTCCACGTGACACCCCAGACTCACGAACCGGAGCGAGACGGACGAGCGCGTTGTAGGTCACGAGAGCGATTACCAAGTGCATCAACATCAAGAACAACACCCCGCTCTTTGGTTCACCCTTAATCACGAGATAGAGATCGGGGACCCATAGCGCGACCGTCACGGTGACGGCCAGTCGCAGGAACAGCCAACGTGGCGACGATGAGACACGAGTGACAACGAACCATGCAACGCACGCACCAGTAACCCCGACGATCGTCAGCGTCCCGTAGTCAACGAAGCGGAAGTGCGGAAAGTTCTTCGTCGCCGGCGAAACGCTCGTCGCCCACTTCACCAGTCCGACGTCGACCACGAGCGACGTGACAATCGAAAGAGCAGACACCATAGTCACCCTTAGCCAGGAGGGAAGCGTGTCCGAGGGCATCGAATCAACTCGAAGTCGGGCAAGTGTCCGCTCGGTCCAGTCGAGCAGCGTCACGACGCTTCGCCCACGAAGGATTCCCTCAACGAGTCGCGCGACTGCTGATCATCGGTATCAGTGAGGAACGCGTCGACGACTTCGAGGAATCGCTCCCGCTCTTCGATAAAGGGCATATGGCTCGACGACTCGAAGATCTCCCACCGAGCTCCTCGAATCGCCTCGTAAAACGGTTGGACGGTGCGCGGCGTCGCCTCGTCGTAACGGCCTGAAAGAAGCAATGTCGGCACAGCGATGCGGTGAGCGCGTTCCTCGATGGTCCAGTCTTTGAGGGTGCCCACGCAGTGGAATTCGTTTGGGCCGTTCATGACGTTGTAGACAGTGGAATCACGCGACATGAACTGCGTCGTGCGAACCAATTCGGGAGGATTGGGCACAACGCGACACACGTGCAGGTTGTAGTAGACCTGCGTCGCCCTCAGATACTCAGGGTCGGTGACCGTGCCTTGGGCCTCGTGGCGATCCAGGACCTCTGCGACGACAGGGTCCATTCTCGAGCGCAGGACTTTTGCCTCGCTGGACCACAGTGCCATCGACGCCGGCGAATTACTGAGAATCAGCGAGCGCAGGCCACGCGGTCGGCGCACGGCGTGTTCGGCCGCCAGCATGCCGCCCCAGGACTGACCGAGCAAGTGATAGTCGTCACGAACGCCGAGTCCTTCGAGGAGATTTTCAAGTTCACGCAGGAACAAGTCAATGGTCCAGAACTCCTCGCCCTTGGTAGGAAGCAGTGTCGACCGTCCGCCACCCACCTGGTCGTAGTGGATGACCGCCCGCCCATCCTGGGCGAGGCCCGCCAGGTTTTCTAAGTAATCGTGAGAACAACCAGGGCCACCGTGCACGACCACGAGTGGAGTGAGACCCGAATGAATGTTGCCCGTTACGCGATACCACGTCGAAACGTCGCCAAACGAAAGGAGACCCTCGATCGAGGACGCGACGACCATCGCACGATTCTACGAGCAATGCTTCAGGGGCCCGTCGAACGCATTCTTACGCTCCTCTTAGTCAATCCTGCAACCCGCCTGCAGATTGGAGAGCATGATGCCTCACGGACCCGCGAAAGGAACCTTCGTGAACGCTGCACGTCGAGGTATTCGAAATACATTCCGAAACTCGATGCGCACCGTTGGCGTAGTCGCCATCTTGGCGGTCGCCATCGCGCTCTCTATCTCGATGCTCATCGCCCGCGATGCGGTCACGAACAAGATCAACACGGTTCGGGCATCGACGGGTAACACGATCACCGTCTCGCCTAAGGGCTTCTTTGGTTTCAGCGGCGGCGGTACGCCGCTCAAAGAGAGCGTGGTCACTGGCCTGCTCTCAATCCCCCACGTCACGGCCGTCCAGGAATCGTTAAATGAAGAACTTACTAGCACCAAGACGTCGCTCAAGTCACCGACGCCGGCAGGTTTCCTTGGCGGCCAGTTCGGTTTTGGCTCGAGTAGTGGGGCCGGATCCAGTAGCGGGTTCGGAGGGAGTTCGTCAAGCACGACGTTCTCGATCCCTGTTCGCGTCATCGGTACCAACAGTCCGGGCAACGCCGTGGTCGGAGGAGCTAACGGTGGTGGCAGCGAGAAGTTGACGTCGGGTGCCGCGTACAGTCCGACTTCCACGGCCGACGTCGCCATCGTGGGCAGTACGCTCGCCAGCACGAACAAACTGAAGGTGGGTTCTACTTTTATCGCCTGGAGTGCCAAAATCACCGTCATGGGCATCTTTAACGCTGGCTCCACTTTCACCGATTCCAACGTTCTCATGCCACTCTCGACGGTCCAGAAGTTGGCGAATGCCAGTGGTGACGTCACCTCGGCGACCGTAACGGTGAACTCATTGAATAATGTCGCCAGCGCCGACAAGGCAATTGTGAAAAGACTCGGTTCGGCCGCGGACGTCACGTCCACGCAGGCCACCACGGAGGCGTCGCTCGCTCCGCTCAACTCGGTCAAGACCATCTCCACCTACACCTTGATCGGCTCGGTCATTGGCGCCGCCATCATCTTGCTCTTGTCGATGTTGATGATCGTGCGCGAACGCCGTCGTGAAGTAGGCGTCTTG
>JBEKWQ010000085.1:0-7237 GCA_049512875.1 Acidimicrobiales bacterium | reverse complement strand
CGCATCGAGGACCCGCTTTCGCCAAGGGTGCGGTTCGGTGCGTCACTCGCCTCGCCGATCCCCGGCGGCGCCGAGGTGACCGTCTACCTGGTGGGCGCCGGCCCGGGAGACCCCGATTTGTTGACGCTACGAGCGTCGCGCGTGCTCGCGCGAGCCGACGTCGTCGTCCACGACCGACTGATCACCCACGAGGTGCTGGCGCTCGCGAACGCCTCGGCGCCGCGTTACGACGTGGGCAAGGTGCCGGGTCTCGCGCACTCCCAGTCACGCATCAACGAACTGCTCGTCGCCCTCGGACAGGACTACGACTGCGTCGTGCGACTTAAGGGCGGGGATCCCTTCGTGTTCGGACGAGGCGGCGAGGAAGCCGAGGTGCTCACCGCCAACGGCATCGAGGTCGAGGTCGTACCGGGGGTCACCTCGGCCTTCGCGGCGCCCCTGCTCGCCGGTATTCCGGTGACCCATCGTGGTCTCTCACACGGGGTGACCGTCGTGACGGGAAGTTCGGTCCGCGGCTCTCGCGTGGACTTCACGCGTCTGGCCAACGCGGACCTCACGCTCGTGGTCTTGATGGGCGTCGAGCGCCGCGCCGACATCGCGCTTCAGTTGCTCGAGGGCGGACTCGAACCTTCGACGCCGGTCGCCGTGGTCGAGTGGGCATCGACCCAACGCGAGCGGTGCGTGCGCTGTCGGCTCGACGAGCTGGGTCTCGTCAGCGCGCAGGCTCCCGCGGTGCTGGTCGTGGGCGCGGTGGCGAGCCTTGACGTGGGCAGCGTGAAGTCCTTTGCTGCGACGTGGGCGCTCGCGTGATGTTTCCACTGGTGGCGGACCTGCGCGGTCGGCGCGTGGTCGTGATCGGCGCGGGTCGTGTAGGCGCGGGCAAGGCGACGGTCCTTCTCGAGTGTGGGGCGCTGGTGACGATGATCAGCGACCAAGTGCTCGCGCCACTTCCCGAGGGACTCGACCGGGTGCTGGTGCGACCCTACGAGACGGGCGACCTGGCGGGGGCGTTGCTCGTGGTCGCCGCGACGGCGAACCCGCGGGTCAACGACGCGATTGTTGCCGAGGCGAACGAGCTTGGCGTGTTCGTGAACGTGGTTGACGATCCGTCGAGGTCGAACTTTTACTTCACCGCGAACTACCGTGACGGTGACGTCCTCGTCTCGGTGTCGACGGCGGGCGCCTCGCCGGCCCTCGCCCAGTGGGTGCGTAATCGCGTCGCCGGGGCCCTGCCCAAGAACCTCGCGAGCGTCGCGCGTCAACTTCGCCGCGAGCGCACCCAAATGCACGAGCGCGGCGAGAGCACCGAGCGTCGCCCCTGGGCCGAGCGCGTCAGCGAGCTCGTCCAAGAGCCCGAGGCGTCCGGGGATCCGCGAGAGCGGGGTTAGGTAGCGTTCGACGCGAGCTCGCGCCCGTCTTCGCGGGCGCTGAGGTGGCGACGCAGGTTCAACATCAACAGACCGCCGCACAGCGCCGTCACACCGGTGCTGAACGGCCACCAATTTCCCAGACCGTGCGAGAAGTAGAGCGCCGTGATGGCGGGGGCGACCGAACCCGACACCCCCCAGGTCAGTCCCTGGGCGGCGTTGTAGCGTCCGCGCAGGTGTTCTGGTGCGATGTCGTTCACGAGCGCCGGGCCCACGGGCGAGAGCATCGTCTCACCAATGGCGAAGACCACCATGGCAAAGCAGAGCGACGCGAAGGCAACGAACTTGGGAACCGCGAGGGTCACGTCCAAGATGATCCAGAACGCGCACCACAAGAGCGCGGTCGTGGCCATGACCCGGGTGCGACTCTTGCCGTGAATGCGATTGAGGACCCACAGTTGGGCGAGGACGATAGTCGTGGTGTTAAAGAAGAACATCACGCCGATCGAGTGCACCGTGAGCTTGAGGTCGTTGACGACGAAGAGGCTGAATCCCGCGTCGAGCGAACCGTAACCACCGATCATCAGCACCAACATGGCGAGCACGATCTGCACGAGGCGTTTGTCGCGAAGGACCACGCCCCAACCCTCGGCGCTCTTTACTGGGTCGTCGTGGTGCTCGGTGACTGGCTTGCCGTAGGCGCGAAGCGTGAACACGAGTGCCGCGGCGATCAGCGTGACGCCCGCGTTGAACAGGTAGAGCAAGGTAAAGGTCATGGGACGATGAGTGTTGACAATGAACGCCGAGACGAGTCCGCCAAAGCCGATCCCGAGGTTCACGAGCATGAAGTTGAAACCAAAGGCGCGTTGACGCTGCTCTTCGTGGACCAGTCGACTGAGGAGCGTCGCGCTCGGCCCCCAACCCGCCCCACCGAAGACCGCGAGTAACAGGGCGGCGAGGATGGCTTCTCCCTTGGTGTGCACGTACGCGAAGAGGACCAGGGACGCGGCGTCAAGGACGTAGGCGACGAGCACCAGGCGAATGGGTCCGAAGCGGTCGGTGGCGCTACCCCACAGCGGACTCGACGCGAGACCCGCCAGCGCCGAGATCGAGAGCAACAGCGTCGAGAAGCCGGTCGAGAAGCCGCGCACGTTGTGCAGGTAGACCACGTACAGCGACAGCGTGAGTCCCATCGCGATGCACGCGATGAAGGTACAGGTGTAGAAGCGCCGAAGCGGCGCGTCCAGTGACCGACGAAAGTCCGCTGGAACCAGCGTTTCGAGCAAATTCACAAGACCCCAAGGCTACAAGCGTGACGTGACGTGACCTTGTGCAGTGAATCACAAGGGTACCGGGTGAAAGGCAGATCGCAGCGTTACGCTTGAAGAGACCCAAGCCGTCCACGTCGAAAGAACCCACTTGAGCCCGAAGCGCGTTGCCGCGAGCAGTACTGATCTTCTGACCGAGATTGCACCCGACGTCGAACGTCTCTACAATCGCCATCTCGAAGCACCGCGACTCTGGTTCCCCCACGAGCAGATCGACTGGGGCCAGGGTGAGAGTTTCAATGAACGACCGTGGTCAGCCACGGACTATCCACTGAGCGACGGCGTGCGCAGTTCGATCTACGTCAACCTGCTCACCGAGGACAACCTGCCCTACTACACGACGGCGCTGTCCGAGCGTTCGCCCAAGGGACACCCGATTCGTGACTGGAACAACCAGTGGACGATGGAAGAGAACCGTCACGCCATGGTGATGCGTGACTGGGTCCACGTGAGCCGTTGCATCGACCCAACGTTGCTCGAAGAGGGTCGACGGGTCCAGATGCGAAAGGGCGAGGTTCCCCAGCCCCAATCCTTCGCCGACATGATCACCTACGTGTCGCTCCAGGAGCGCGCCACCCAGATCGCTCACCGCAATACCGGAGCCAAGTTGCCCAAGGACGACAAGATCGGTCGAAACGTGCTCGGGCTCATCGCGGGCGACGAGACGAAGCACTACCTCTTCTATCGCGACTTGGCGCTGGCGGGCTTCGCGATCGATCCCTCGACCATGATGATCGCCGCCGCCAAGCAGATCAGTGCCTTCGCGATGCCCGGCACGGGCATCCCCGCCTTCACGCGACACGCCGTGCGAATTTCGCGCGAGGGCATCTATGGGTTGGGACAGTACCTGAAAGACGTGTTGGCCCCCGTGCTCGGACTCTGGGACCTCGAACACCTCGAGGGGCTGAACCCCGAAGCGGAGAAGGCTCGACTCAACCTCGAGACGGTGGTCACCAAGATCACCGAGACCGTCGAGCGCATGGCCCACAAGGCCGCCGGCGCCGCGCCGGCGGTGCTGTAACGAACTACTCCTTCGAGTTCGCCACTTTGCGGATGTAGTCCTCGAAGGCCTTCTGCTGGGCCTGGACGGCGTGCGTCTGGCGCTCGTGCATCGAGCCTCCGCGCACGACCAGATAGACCAGGCTGCCAACGAGCGGCAGGATCAAGATGAACAGGACCCACGCGGCTTTGGCGGCACCACTGAGGTCGTGGCTTCGCATGATGTCGACCACAACGTGAAAGATGATGATGAGCCAGACGATGAACAAGGCGAAATACAGCGTCGAGACAAAGACGTCCCAGAGCGGATAACTAGCGGCGAGCATGGGGTTCCTTTCGATTGGGAATCCAATACTCGCACAGTCGGCCTTCAGTCCGTCGAGGTCTGGAGCAATACGCGTAGTCGAGCGTCGAGGGTGTCGTCGTCACCTCGTAGCTCGACGAGTTTCGTGCGGGAGCGCGCGCCGCGAACGAGGTGGACGTCGGCGCGGCTCAGGTCAAAGGCTCGAGCGAGCGCCTCGAGCACTTCGGCGCTGGCCGCGCCGTCGCGAGCTCGGGCGCGTACGTGCACACTGAGCGCGCCGTCGTAGCTGCCACCGACTCGCGCACGCGTGGCGCCGGGGTGCACGTGCACGCGCACCCTCATCACTCGGCGTCGCGAGTAGACGTTGTCGCGATTCCCACTCGTCCGTTCTACCAATGCAACGAATGACGTCGCGGTTCTGCGTAGGATTTGGGGACACCAAGGGGGATGAGTGGCACTGAGCGTAGACGAGGCGATCGCCGCGGTGGCCGCAGCTGGTCAGCCGTTCGAGGTCGTCGAGGTCGAGCGCAACGGTGTCACGAACCGCGAGTTCAAGAACGCGCCCGAGACCTTGCGTGGATTCTTCGATCTGGCGCGCGGCGTTGAAGAGACGTTCCTCGTCTACGAGGACGAGGAGTGGAGCTTCGAAAACGTGATGCGAGAGGTGGACGCCCTGGGCTACGCCCTGGTGCACCATTACGGCATCAAACCCGGTGACCGGGTGGGCATCGCGATGCGCAACCTACCCGAATGGATCGTCTCGTTCGCCGCGATCATCTCGATTGGGGCGGTCTCGGTGTCGCTGAACGCCTGGTGGACCGAGGACGAACTCGATTACGCGATCAACGACTCTGGTCTGCGAGTGCTCATCGCCGACACCGAGCGCGTCGCGCGCGCCGACGCCCCGTGCCAACGCGCGGGCGTGAATATCCTCGGCGTCCGCTTGGACGAACTCTTGCCTTTGGCGCCCGGCGTCGAACACTGGAAGGACGTGGTGATCAAGGGTGTCGTGATGCCCCACGTCGAGATTACCCCCGAGATGGACGCGACCATTCTCTACACTTCGGGCACGACGGGCTTTCCCAAGGGTGCGGTGTCGACGCACCGGGCGATCTGTCAGACGATCATGGCGTTTTCGTCGGGCGCCGCCATCCAGGCCGCTCGTCGAGGGCCCGACGGGGACGGCAGCGGGCAGGCGCCGTGTTTCATTCTGATCGTGCCGCTCTTTCACGTGACGGGCTGCATCCCGGTGATGATGTCCTGCTTCTCGTGGCACTTCAAGCTCGTGATGATGTACCGCTGGGAACCCGAGCGGGCCCTTCAGTTGATCGAGCGCCACCAGGTCACCGCCTTCGTGGGCGTGCCCACCCAGTCCTGGGACATGATCGAGAGTCCGAACTTCGCCAAGTACGACACCTCCTCGCTCACCGCGGTCGGCGGCGGCGGTGCGCCGGCGCCGGTCAAGTTGGTGGCGCGAGTGAACGACTCGTTCGTCCACGGTCGTCCGACCCTTGGTTACGGGATGACCGAGACCAACGCGTACGGTCCGGGCAACTACGGCGACGACTACGTCGCCCACGCCTCCTCAACCGGTCGAACGCCGACGATCGTGATGGACGTGGAAATTCGTGACGAGAACAATCGTGTCCTGCCCAGGTGCGAGAGCGGCGAGATCTGGTTGAAGTCACCGACGCTCATCCGCGGTTACTGGCAGAAGCCCGAAGCGACCGCCGAGGCGATCCAAAAGGGCTGGCTGCGCACGGGCGATCTCGGCTACATCGACGAGGAGGGATTCCTCTACATCGAGGATCGCCTCAAGGACATGATCCTTCGCGCGGGCGAGAACGTTTACTCGGCTGAAGTCGAGTCGGCCATCTACGAGCACCCGAGCGTATACGAAGCCGCCGTCTTTGGACTACCCGACGAACGACTCGGTGAAGAAGTCGCGTGCGCGATCATGTTAAAGCCGGGTAAGCACCTGAGCAAGGCGGAGTTGCACGCGCACCTCTCGGAGCGTCTCGCCAGTTTCAAGATCCCCACGCGCGTCTCGTTCACCGACGAGCCGCTACCGCGAAACCCGGCGGGCAAGTTCCTCAAGCGAGAGATGCCCCGGATCTATTTCAGCTGAGCCGACGAGATGGCCTCGCGCGCGTAGTCGGCGACGTTGAGCGTGGCCAGTTCGCTCAGATCGAACCAGGCGGCGTGGTCGGTGGTGCCGTGAATCTCGTGGCGAAGTTCACCGCCGGCGAGTTGCACGGTGAACAGGATGCGCACGGTGTGGCTCTGGTCGCCGTTGTCGCGGTTCCTCACGTCACTGGTGACGCCCAGTAACGAAGGGTTTTGCACGCTGAGGCCGGTCTCTTCCTTGAACTCGCGCACGAGCGTGTCCTCGGGCGCTTCACCGAACTTGATGCCGCCGCCGGGTAACCACCACAACGCGGGGACGTGTCGAGGGTTCGACGAGCGCACGAGGGCGATGCGGTGCTCGTCGATCAGCACCCCGTAGGCCCGGACGCTGGTGTGTTGTCGGCTCACGCGGTGGATCCTCGTTCGATGGTCGTCGAGCCGGGGGGAGTGCTCGAAGCCGCTAGGAACGTCGAGCGACATCCCGGGCTGCAGAAATAGTAGGTCACGCCGTTAGTGCCCCGGACAAAGGGAGCGACCTTCGAGCGTACGCGCATGGTGCAGACCGGATCGACGGCATCGAGCTCGCCGTCGTCGCCGCGCGTGTGGTCCTTCGCCTGGTTGAACTTCTGCGCACAGCGCAGCGAACAAAAGTAGTACGTAATTTCGTCGAGTTCCCTCGTCGCCGGTGGTGCGCCCGTGTCCACGCGCATGCCACAAACCGGGTCGGTCGCCCCGAGTTCGTGGTCACGGTGGTGGGCGAGTACCCACACGACCAGGGCCACGAGCGCCGCCAGACAGTTCAGCACGAGGGTCGCGCCCAGGGGGAAGTGGCCCGACAGCGCCGCCGAGTGGCGCGTGCTCGGGACCCGTCGGGCGGCCCGAAAGGCGAGGTCCACCAACACCCCCGCGAGACTCATGAGTGGCCAGAGCAAGAAGAGAAGTCGGAGGGCCGCGCTCGTACCGTAAAAGCGCCGGTAGATGAAGAGCAGAGGAAGCGTCACCAGATCGGCGAACACGAAACTGATTACGCCGCCGAACGCGACACCGTGGATCCACAAAGCGGCGGCGAGGGGAACGTTGCCCACCGAGCACACGAAGGAGATGACCGCGAC
>JBEKWQ010000084.1:0-7263 GCA_049512875.1 Acidimicrobiales bacterium | reverse complement strand
CGATCAAGTGGCTTTCGACGCTGCTCCTGGGCGTCGCCCAGGGCGTGATCCGTGTGCTCGGTCTCGAAGGGCAGTCCCAGAAGATGACCGAGTCCGAGGTGCTCGCCATGGCCGACGTCGCCCAAGAGGACCAGGCGATCGAGTCTTCGGAGCGCAACTTCATCCACTCGGTGATTGAGTTCGGGGACACGATCGTGCGCGAAGTGATGGTGCCTCGAATCGACATGGTCGACATCCCCGACACCGCGACGGTGCGTGAGGCCCTCGACCTGGCCGTAGCGACCGGACGGTCGCGCATCCCCGTGCTCGGCGAGGGCGTCGACGACGTCGTCGGCATCGTGAACCTACGTCACCTGGCGGGATTGCTCGCCGAGGGTCAGGGTTCGGCGTTGGTGCGCGACCACATGGGCGAGCCCCGTTTCGTCCCCGAGACCAAGCGAGTGGCTTCGTTGCTCAGCGAGGTGCGCAAGGGCAAGAGTCACCTGTTCATCGTCATCGACGAGTACGGCGGCACCGCGGGTCTGGTGACTCTCGAAGACGTCCTCGAAGAGCTGGTGGGCGAGATCACCGACGAATCCGATCCCACCGTCGACGAAGGTTCCCAGAGTCTTGACCTGGGCCTCACGTTGAGCGGGCGTCTTAACATCGATGACGCCAACGAGGAGTACGAGCTCGCGCTGCCCAAGGACGGCTGGGACACCGTGGGCGGGCTGGTCCTGGACCTCGCGGGGGGCGTGCCCGACGTGGGCGACGTGGTCTCAACGCCGAATTACCACCTGACGGTGCTTCGCATGGAGGGACGTCGGGTTGAAGAGGTGTTGGTCGAGCACGTCGGCGAGGGGACGTGACGCGCGCGGGCTTCGCCGCGATCATCGGTCGTCCGAACGTTGGCAAGTCGACCCTGCTCAACCAGGTCGTGGGAACCAAGGTCTCGATCACTTCGGCGAGCCCCAACACCACGCGCGCCGCGGTACGTGGCATTCTCACCGAAGACGACGTCCAGGTCATCTTCGTCGACACCCCGGGCATTCACCGGCCCAAGACCACGCTGGGGGGACGGCTCAACGAGACGGCGCGCGCGGCCACCGACGACGTCGACGTGATCCTCGCGATCGTCGAAGCCGGTAAGTCGATCGGACCGGGCGACCGAAACGTGATCACCACGATGCTGGAGAACGCGAAGGGCACCCGAGGTCCGCGTGCTTGTGTCGTGGTGAACAAGATTGACCGGACCTCGCGCGACGGCGTCGCGGTCCAACTGATGGCGGCCCACGAGGCCGTCGCGGACATCGCGTCCGAACGGGGCCTCCATGACGTGGCGAGTCGAGTCGAGTACTTCCCGGTGTCGGCCAAGACCGGCGAGGGGACCGCTGAGTTGATTCACTACGTTCGTTCGCTGATGCCCGAGTCGCCGTTTCTGTTCGGTGCGGACGAGGTCTCGGACGTGCCCGAAGCGACGTGGGTCGCCGAACTCGTACGCGAGCAGTTGGTGCGAAAGACCAAGCAGGAACTACCGCATTCAATCCACACTCGCGTGTCTGAGTTCGAGTGGCCCCACATCACCGTCGAGATCCTGGTCGAACGCGAGAGTCAGAAGGGCATGGTCATCGGCAAGGGCGGTCAACTCCTCAAGGACGTGGGCATCGCCGCGCGGCGCCAGCTACCCGAAGGGTGCTTCCTCGAATTAAAGGTCCGCGTCGAGCCGGGTTGGCAGAAGCGCGACGAGATCTTGGACCGCTTCGGTTACTGAGCGTCGCGCAGTTCTTTCAAGAACGCGTGCACCAGCGACTTGTCGCGAGTCCTCTTCATGGGTGGGAGTTTTCGAAAGAGCGACGAGCGATAGTTCGACTCGGCGAGTCGCGTGTCGAGAACCGCGACCACGCCCCGGTCGGTCTTGGTTCGTATGAGGCGCCCGACGCCCTGGGCGAGCAGCATCGCCGCGCGCGGCAGGTCAACCTCGTAGAAGGGGCGCTCGGAACGTGAACGTCGCGCTTCGGCCAGGGGGTCGTTGGGCACCGCGAAGGGCAGTCGGTCGATCGTCACCAGACTGAGCGAGTGACCCGGCACGTCGATGCCCTGCCAGAAACTGGTCACCGCGAACAGACTCGCCTCGGCGCTGTCGCGAAACTGTTCGATGATGCGCTGGCGCGACAAGGTTCCTTGGACGAGAATGGGGGTGTCGACGCGGGTCTCGACCACTTCGGCGACGCGATTCATTACCGCGCGATTCGTGAAGAGGGCGAGCGTTCTTCCTCCGGCGGCTCCGATGAGCTCAACGAGTTCTTCGATGATCGCCTCCTCGGCTCCCGCGTCATTTCGCGACGGCATGTCCTGGGGCACGTAGAGCAGCGAGTTGGCCTGGTAGTCAAAGGGGCTTTCGACGTGTTCGATCGCGACGCCCTCGAGACCCAGGTCCTTGGGCAGCGTGTCGGGTATCGTCGCGCTCGTCAACACGGCGGTGACGTGGCTCCAGAGGTCTTCGACCAATCGTGGAGCCACGTCGACCAGTGAGACCTCGATGTCCACTTCGCGCTCGCGCTTGGCGAGGAAGAGCAACTCGCCGTCGCGGATTCGCGAGACGCGGTCCATGTCGTTGGCGAGGTGGATCGCGGGACCGAGTGCGCGGATCTTTCGCGCCTCGGCGTCGGGCCCGTTGGCTGGGACCGCTCGTAACGCCTCGACGATGCGCGTCACGAGCGCGCTCGCCTGGACGAATTCGACCAGGACGTCCTCGGCGAATCCCGTGAACACTTCGGCGTCGTACTGGGCTTGTAGGGCGTTGGACAGCCGGTCCGCGCAGTTGAGGAGTTCTGACGAGGTGTCGGCGAACTCGGTCCCGAGCACCGAACGGGCGACCGCCGCGAGTGCACGAAGTCGCGAGGGGTTCAGTGACGTACCGAGGAGCGTGGCGAAGATGTTGAGGATCTCGTGGGCCTCGTCAAAGACCACGAAGTCGTGCGCGGGCAGCAGCATCGATCCCGACGCGAGGTGGGCGGCGTAGAGGTGGGTGTTGACGATGAGGAGTTGACTCTCGGCGGCGCGGTCCTTGGCGAGTTCGGCGAAGCACGCCTGGCCCTGGGGACATTGGACCCGACCCAGGCACTCCTGGGGCGTGACCGAGAGTCCTCGCCAGGCGCGCGCGTCGACCTCAAAGGGCAGCTCGTCGCGGTCGCCGCTCGTGGTCTCGTTGGACCAGGTGAGAATTCGCCGCATCTGGTCCGCGACCCCGCGCGGGACCTCGCTGCCGTCGTCGAAGCTCATCTGTCCGCCGCGCAACGCGTGCGCGCGGTTGCGACAGAGGTAGTTGTTGCGGCCCTTCAGGACCGCGACGGTGGACTTGGTGTGTGCGCTCACGGTGGGAGCGTCCTTGGTGGCGAGTTGGTCCTGGAGGTTCTTGGTGGCCGTGGCGATCACGACGCGTTGTCCCGACATCGCCGCGGGTACGAGGTAGGCGAGCGATTTACCGACGCCGGTGCCGGCCTCGATGATGCGGTGCTCGCGTCGTGAGAGTCCCTCGGCGACTGAGCGGACCATGGCGCGTTGGCCCTCGCGCACTTCGCCACCTCCGGGTAGGTCGTTCGTGATCTCCTCGAGAAGGTCAAGCGCGCGTTCGACGTCGATGGCCACGATGTCGTGGTCGAGTTGGACGCCGGTCTCGTCGTCGGGTTCGACGTAGACGGCGTCGTCGTCGGGGTCGAATGATTCCACGCGACGACCTTAGAGGGTGGCTTCGGCGGTGTTCGGCGGGCCTCGGACTAAGTTTGCTAGGTGCCCGATCCACGTCCCGTGCCAATTCCTCGCTCGATTCGCCGCGACGCGGTCCCCGCACACGTCGCGGTCGTGATGGACGGCAATGGTCGTTGGGCCGCGCGACGCGGTCTCGCGCGCACCGAGGGTCATGGCGCGGGCGAGAAAGCGCTCGTCGACGTCACCTACGGCGCGATCTCACTGGGGGTGAAGACCCTCACCGTCTACGCCTTCTCGACCGAGAACTGGCGCCGGCCCATTGACGAGGTGCGCTACCTCATGAACTTCAACCGGGGCCTGTTGGAGCGCAATCGTGACGACCTGCACGACCAGGGCGTGCGCATAACCTTCTCGGGTCGAGAGGATCGGCGCATCCCTCGACGGGTCTTGCGCGACATGCACGACGCCGAGGAGCTGACCCTGAAGAATAAGGTCATGACGCTCAACATCGCCTTCAATTACGGCGGTCGAGCCGAGATCGTCGACGCGGTTCGTCGACTCGTGAGCGAGAAGGTGCCCGAGTCCAGGATCGATGAGAAGGCAATTCGTTCGCGTCTGTATCATCCCGAGCTCGCCGACCCCGATCTCGTGATCCGCACCTCGGGAGAGTTCCGCACCTCGAACTTCCTCTTGTGGGAGATCGCGTACTCCGAACTGGTCTTCTCTGACGTACTCTGGCCCGACTTTCGTCGCGAGGACCTTTTCTCCGCGGTGAAGGAGTACCAGCGTCGCGAACGTCGCTACGGGGGTGTGGACACGTGATCGCCACGCGCGTCACGATCGTGCTGGGCGCGGCGATCTACGTCCTTTTGTGGGTGCTCGCCCTCAACGGCGCTTCGAGTCTGGTGGCGCCGCTGTTGATACCCCTGGTGCTCGCCGTGCTCGTCGCCGCGGGCGTCGCGCTCAATCGTTACATGGGAATCGAACCACGTAAGCAGCACTTCAAGGACCGTGACGGGCCACCGTCGTGAACGAGCTCGACGACGACGCGGTGGTGCTGCGGACCTATAAGTCCGGCGAGGCTGATCGGATCGCGGTGCTCTGGACGAGGACGCACGGCAAGGTGCGCGTCCTCGCCAAGGGCGTACGAAAGACGACCAGTCACCTGGGTGCGGCGCTCGAACCCCTCTCCTACGTGCATATCAACCTCGTGAAGAGTCGAGGTGACCTCTATATCGCACGTCACGTGCGCCACCGGGAGCTCCTGAGCGTTCTGCGTTCGTCCTATCAACGGATCAACGCAGGCTACGCAGTCGTGGAGGTCGTGGACGCCATCCCGTCCGACGACGTCGCCGACGAGGGGATCTTCGAGTTGGTGGTCCGGGTCCTGCTCACCCTCGACCACGAGGAGTTCGATCCGACACTCGTGCCCGCGTCGTTCTTCTTCAAACTGCTCGCCCACGACGGCTCCGAGCCCGTAGTCGACTGCTGCGTGAACTGCGGGCGCGAGGAGCCATTGGTCGCCTTTGACGCGCAGGTCGGCGGCACGCTCTGCGCCAACTGTCGAAGTGGTCGCTCCATCTCGCCCGACGCGCTGGCGCTCGTGCGCCGGATTCTCGGAGGCGAGCTCGCCTCCGTGCTGCGCGAACCCTCGCCGGCGGGCGAGGGCGAGGTCATGGGCATCGCCCACGAGGCGATCGAGCAACATTTTGGCAAGCGCCTCAAGGTGGTGCGTTCGAGCGCACCGCTGTCGCCCGTGGCGACCGACCGTGAGAGTGCCCACGGAGGGTGAACGTGACGGGTGCGGTGACGATTTTCTGGTTTCGCCGGGACCTTCGCCTGCGTGACAATCCGGCGCTTCTCGAGGCACTTCGCTCGTCCCACGGTCAGGTACTCGCGCTCTTCGTACTCGACGCGGATTTCTGCTCGAGCGCTGGTCGAACTCGCGCGGCGTACCTTCGTCGAAGTCTCGAATCCCTCGACGCGTCCCTCGGGGGTGCGCTCGTTATTCGTCGAGGTGAGCCGGGCGCCGTTCTCCTCGAGCTCGCCCGTGAGAGTGGCGCGCGAACGGTGGTCGCGACGAAGGATTTTGGGCCTCGTGGGCGAGTGCGCGATGAGCGCGTGGCGACGACACTGACTTCTTCGGGCGTTTCGGTTTCGTATCTCGACTCGCCCTACGTCGTGGCGCCGGGCACGGTGCGCACCGCGGCGGGCACCGGCTGTCTGGTCTTTGGCGCCTTCAAGCGCGGCTGGCAGCGTGAAGCCATTCCCGCGCCCCTTGATTGGGACCAGGACGTGACGTGGGTTCGCGCGTCTACAGAATCGCTCGACTCTCTCGATGAAATGGTCGCGCGACGTCGACCCGACTACTTCGGGGATCTTCCCGACGGCCCCGCGCCGCGTCCACCCGCGGCGGGCGAAGACGCGGCGCAGGCACAGTTGGCGCGTTTTACCCGACGGGTCGAGGGTTACGAGCACACTCGTGAGGTGCCCGGACTCGACGCCACGAGTCGGTTGAGTCCCTTCTTGCGCTTTGGCGCGCTGCACCCGCGCCAGGTCCTTCACGCACTCCACGCCCTGACGCCTTCCCAAGAGAAGTTCCGTGACGAGCTGTGCTGGCGCGAGTTCTACGCCGACGTGATGTTCCATCATCCTGAGTCGGCGTCGCGCACGTTCCAATCGTCGATGCGCACGCTTCGCGTGGACCGCGGTCCCGAGGCGCAGGAGCGTTTTCGCTCGTGGGCCCGCGGCGAGACGGGTTATCCGTTGGTCGATGCCGGCATGCGCCAACTCTTGGAAGAAGGATGGATGCACAACCGTGTGCGGATGGTCAGTGCGTCGTTTCTCGTCAAGCACCTCCACCTGGACTGGCTATGGGGCGCGAGGTGGTTCATGTGGCGACTCGTAGACGCGGACCTCGCCTCCAATCAACACGGCTGGCAATGGGCGGCCGGTACCGGGACCGACGCGGCGCCCTTTCACCGGGTCTTTAACCCCACGCTGCAGGCGAAACGTTTCGATCCCGAGGGGGTTTACGTGCACCACTACGTCCGCGAACTCGTTTCGACCCCGGTGCCCGCGTGCCTCGAACCCGGAGCGGGCGCCTCGCTCTTCGCTTCGGGCTATCCCGCGGCGATCGTTGACGCGAACGAAGAGCGTCTCGAAGCGTTACGCCGATTCGCTGAGGCCCGTGCGTCGGCGGGCGAAACCACATGAGCGACTTCGGGATCTACGTCCACGTGCCGTTTTGCGCGCACCGGTGCGACTACTGCGCCTTTGCCACCTACGCCGACCGCGATGATCTCATGGACGCCTACGTCGACGCGGTGATCACCGAGATCGAACACGCCAAGGCCAACGGGCTGGCGACGGCGACGTCGGTGTTCTTCGGCGGCGGCACGCCTTCGAGGCTCGAGGCGACGCAATTGCTCGCCATCCTTGAGGCGCTACCGCGAAGCGACGACGCCGAGGTGACCGTCGAGTGCAATCCCGAGGACGCCCACCTCGAGCGGCTCCTCGCCTACCGGCGCGGCGGCGTGACGCGGATGAGTTTCGGGGTCCAGTCCACTCAGCCGG
>JBEKWQ010000083.1:0-7264 GCA_049512875.1 Acidimicrobiales bacterium | reverse complement strand
GAAGCGCGCAGTCCCTCAACTTTCCGCGTGATCGCGCTCAGCGCGTCAGGACCGTCGACGCGAAAGGAAAGTTGCGTTCCCGCGTGCACGCCAAAGTGACCCTCAATCTCGTCTAATCGATCGAGCAGCGTCTTTCGGTCTAGGGCGAGTTCGTGCGCAAGTTGACACAAGGCGAGGGCGGCGGACATGCCGTCCTTGTCCGCCACCAACGGGTCGACCGCGAAGCCCAGCGCTTCCTCGTACCCGAAACGAAGATGATCGCTGCCCGCGGCGCGCGAAATCCACTTGAAACCGGTGAGAGTGACGACGTAGCGAACCTTCGCCTCCTTGGCCATCGCCTCGAGCAAAGTGGACGAGACGATGCTCGTGGCGACGACGTCATTGGGTTCTGCGTCGGCGAGTAATTTGGACGCGAGCAACCATCCGATCTCGTCGCCACGCAGGATCCGCCATCCCTCGCCCGAGCGCACCGCCGCGCCGAGACGGTCCGCGTCGGGGTCGTTGGCGATCACGAGCGAGGAGTTCGCGACGTCGCCTTGGGCGAGCGCGAGGTCCAAGGCGCCCGGTTCCTCTGGATTCGGGAACGCCAGGGTCGGAAAGTCGCCGTCGGGGGTGAACTGGGCTTCGACGAGGGCCACGTTGGCGTAGCCCGCACGTTCGAAGAGTTCGGTCATGACCGCGCCTCCAACCCCGTGCAGGGGCGTGTATGTAATGGCCAAGTCGCTCGCACCAACGCCGAAGCGCGCGACGAAGTGTTTCTTGTAGCCGTCGAGCACACTAGCCTCGACCACCGAGTGCATCGGACTCGAACGCTCGCCACGAGGAGCTGGCAACGCGCTCGCCATGAAGCGCTCGACGATTTCGTCACTCGGGGCGATGATCTGACTGCCGCTCTCGTCGTAGAGCTTGTAACCGTTGTCGCGAGGCGGATTGTGACTGGCGGTGATCATGATGCCCGCGGCCAGGTCGAGGGACTTCACGACATAAGGCACGAAGGGTGTCGGCAGCGGGCCCGGCATTTCGAACACTCGCACGCCCGCGCCGAGCAGGACCGCGATCACCTCGTCGTTGAACCTTTCCGAACCGTGACGCGCGTCGCGACCGACCACCACACCGCGTCCCGGATCGACACCCGTCGACTCGAGCCAGGCGACCACGCCCTGGGTCGCGCGGCTCACGGTCGCGCGATTCATTCCTGAAGGCCCCGCCATCTCGGGACCACGGAGTCCCGCCGTGCCGAAATGCAGTGGCGACGAGAATCTCGTCCTTAGCTCCTTCTCGTCATCGGTCTCGAGGAGTCGCTCAAGTTCGGCACGGTCCTTCGCGTCGGGATCGTTCGCGATCCAGAGCATGACTTCGGCGAGCAGGATCTTGTTCACAGCACTGGCACGAGTCGTGCCAGCAACGCCCCGAGAGTGCTCGCGGCGTGTTCACCCGCCTCGAGCACCTCGAGGTGATTGAGCGCACCCGCGGCGACACCCGACGCGAAGTTCGACACGAGACTGAGTCCCAGCACCTCGGCGCCCATGTGACGAGCAGCGATCGCTTCGAGCACGGTCGACATCCCCACGAGCGTGGCACCCATCGTTCGCGCCATCGCTACCTCGGCGGGCGTCTCGTAGTGCGGCCCGCGAAACCCGGCGTAGATCCCTTCGGTGAGGTCCGGCGCCGCGTCGTGCACAAGACCGCGAAGCCGTTTGCTGTAGAGATCGGTGAGGTCGACGAAACGAGTGGCGTAGGGCGGCGGAGGCGGCACGCCCTCCATGGGCGAGGTCGCCGTCAGGTTGATATGGTCGCGCAGCACCACCACCGTACCGGGACCCTTTGACGGATCGATGCCTCCGGCAGCGTTGGTGAGCACGACCCTCGTGGCTCCGGCGGCGATCGCCGTGCGTACCGGGTGCACCACCTGGTCCGCGGTGTTGCCTTCGTAGAGATGGACGCGACCCGCGACCAACAGCACATTCTTGTCGCCCACGTGCACCGAGAGGAGTTGGCCGTTGTGACCAGCGACCGTCGGCGCGACGAAGCCGCTGAGTGAAGAAGCGAGTATCTCGCTGCTGGGAATACCCAGCGCGGCGGCGCCCTCGCGCCAACCCGATCCCAACACGATCGCCAGATCGTAGGAACCGATGCCCGTCATCTCGCGTAGTTCGTCCGCGGCTCGGCGACTCAGTTCATAGGGGTCCGTCATCACTGTCCGATCGTGTGCCATACGGTGGACGTTTCGATGAACGCACGCAGGCGACGTGCCGGATCGGTGTCGTTCACCCTCGGACGATAGACACGCTTGATCGAGCCGGCGGCGCTGACGTTGAGTTCACTGGCCTCCTCGACGCCGACGCCGCTGAGGTCGATCCCATCGACGTCCTCGTGTGCGGCGATGGTGGGCGCCAGTTCCGCCGTGATGCCGGTGATGATGTTGAGGACACCCGCGGGAAAATCTGAGGTGGCCGACATCTCTCCCACCAGCACCGCGGGGGTAGGTCGCAGTTCACTCGCCACCGCTACCACGGTGTTACCGGCGGCGATTGGCGCAAGCACGGCGTCGACGAATCCTTCGAGCGACGACTCCTGACTCGCCAGTACCGCGACCACGCCCGAGGGCGTCGGCAACGAGAAATTGAAGAACGGACCCGCGACGGGATTGGCCCCGCCGTAGACCTGGGCGATCTTGTCGGTCCAACCCGCGTACCAGACGATGCGGTCAATAGCCCGCGCGACACTCGCGGTGGCTTCACGTGCGCTGATCCCCTCGGCAGCTTGGACGTGACTCGCCAGTTCGTCACGACGCGATTCGGCCATCTCGGCGAGCCGGTAGATCACCTGGCCCCGGTTGTAGGCCGTCGACGCCCACCACTTGGCTTGCACGCCTCGTGCGGCCAGGACGGCGTCGCGCAGATCCTTTCGGGAACCTTGCGCGACGTTGGCCAAGAACTCACCATCCTTGGTCAACACCTTGTAGCTGCGACCTGACTCGGAACGGGGGAAGGCGCCGTTTATGAGCAGCTTGTACGTTTTGCGCACGTCCAGTCGTGGCTCAGACATCGAGATACGCCTCTAGTCCATGGCGGCCGCCCTCGCGTCCGAATCCCGATTCGCGTACACCCCCGAAGGGACTCGTCGGATCGAACTTGTTGTAGGTGTTCGCCCAGATGACCCCCGCGCGAAGCCGCTGTGCGACCCACAGAGTGCGACTACCTTTCTCACTCCACACCCCACACGCGAGACCGTAATTGGTGTTGTTGGCCTTTACCACCGCTTCCTCCGGCGTGCGAAACGTCAAGACCGAGAGGACGGGTCCGAAGATCTCTTCGCGCGCAATCCGGTGCGACTGGGAGACGTTAGCAAAGACCGTCGGCGCGAACCAGTAGCCCTTGTCCGGTAGAGCACAACCGCTCGTATAGCGAGTCGCGCCCTCGCTCTCGCCAAAGGTCGACAATTCGCGAATTCGAGCCAGTTGCGCCGCCGAGTTGATCGCGCCGACGTCGGTGTTCTTGTCCATGGGATCTCCCACGCGCAACTGCTCCATACGCCGAACCAGCCGACGTAACACTTCGCCGGCGATCGACTCCTGGACGAGCAGACGCGAACCGGCACAGCACACGTGACCCTGGTTGAAGAAGATGCCGTCGATGATCCCCTCGATCATCTCGTCGATGGGTGCGTCCTCGAAGACGATGTTGGCTCCCTTGCCACCGAGTTCCAAAGTCAGGCGCTTCTGACTCGGGGCGACGCGCTGTTGGATCAAGCGACCGACCTCAGTGGAGCCGGTGAAGGCGATCTTGTCGACGCCGGGGTGATCGACGAGGGCGGAACCACTCGAACCGTCCCCGGTGATGACGTTCACGACGCCGGGAGGAAGGTCCGCTTGCTGAAGTATCTCGGCGAGCACGAGTGCGCTGAGCGAGGTGGTCTCAGCCGGCTTCAGCACGCAGGTATTACCCGCGGCGAGCGCGGGCGCCAGCTTCCAGGCGGCCATGAGAAGGGGGAAGTTCCAGGGAATGATCTGGCCCGCCACGCCAATCGGTTGCGGGTCTGGACCAAAGCCGGCGTAACCCAACTTGTCGGCCCAGCCCGCGTAGTAGAAGAAATGCGCCGCGCTGAGCGGTACATCGACGTCACGTGATTCGCGAATAGGTTTGCCATTGTCGAGTGTCTCGACGACGGCGAGTTCGCGAGCCCGCTCCTGGATCAGGCGAGCGATACGGAACAAGTACTTCGATCGTTCGGCCCCGCTCGTCTTGGACCACACCGTGTCGTAGGCGTGCCGTGCGGACGCGACCGCGCGATCGACGTCGGCGCGACTCGACTGGGCGACCGTGGCGAGCACTTCTTCATTGGCTGGATTGAGACTGACGAACTGTTCGTGTGACAACGGATCCGTGAACTGGCCATCGATGAAGAGACCGTAACTCGGTCGCAAGTGCGCGATTGACGCGGACTCGGGCGCGGGATCATATTCGAGCGACCCCAGTCGCGAGTTGGCGAGTTCCTGCTCGTCCATCTCAATCACCGCTGAATTCGTCAGCTCGCACGTAGGCGCCACGGTGCTGCTTGAGACGTTGCATCAAGAGGTCATTCAATAACGACGACGCACCGAAGCGAAAATGGTCGGGGCTGAGCCAGGACGAACCGACCGTCTCGTTGACGAGAACCAGGTATCGCATGGCGTCCTTGGTGGTGCGAATGCCACCGGCCACTTTCACGCCCACGAGTTTTCCCGTCGACTCGGCGAAGTCGCGCACACCTTCGAGCATCACCAGTGCGGCCGGCGTCGTCGCGTTCACGCTCACCTTGCCCGTCGAGGTCTTGACAAAGTCGGCGCCCGCGAGCATGGCGAGCCAACTCGCCCTACGCACGTTGTCGTAGGTCACGAGCTCACCCGTCTCCAGGATCACCTTCAAATGAGCGCCTCGACACGCCTCCTTCACCGCCACGATCTCTTCGAAGACCTCGCCCACTCGGCCCGAGAGGAACGCACCGCGATCGATCACCATGTCAATCTCGTCAGCACCGGCTTGCACGGCGTCGGCGACGTCAAGCAGCTTCACCTTCAGCGAGGCGCGACCCGACGGGAACGCCGTCGCCACCGAAGCCACCGCCACCGTTGAATTGCCGAGTGCCGTGCGGGCCTCGGCGACGAGGTCGGGGTACACGCACACCGCCGCGACGGGTGGCACCGTGAGGTCCCGGGGATCCGGTCGCAGTGCCTTGGCGCAGAGCGAGCGCACCCGGCCCAGCGTGTCGGCGCCCTCGAGCGTCGTCAGGTCGACCATCGATATCGCCAAATCGATCGCCGCCAGCTTCGTCGACTTCTTGATCGAGCGTGTCGCGAGCTTCGCACAACGCCCCTCTAGACCCACGGCGTCGACGCCGGGCAGTCCCGCGAGTACCGATTTGAGTTGCGCCTCGGAATCTATCGACGGTACGGAACTCGTTTGAGCGATTCGTACGCCGTAGTCATCACCAGTGACCAGTCGAAGAGGTGCGGTGCTCACGAACGTAACGCTAGCAACGAACTCGAAAAGGAGCCCGAGACCGTGGTCTAGACAAAGGCCGGCAGCTGCTGGGCCACCCGGCGTTGCTCGAGCGTCGGCGCGGCGGCGTCCTTCGCGCTCAAAATCGGCTCGCCCGACAAGGGCCACGGCACCCCGATGGCCGGATCGAGCGGGTTGATCTCAAACTCCATCGGCGCGTTGAACGGCGACGAAATCAGGTAACACAGGGCACCTCGCTCGCTCGTCACGCAGTACCCGTGCGCGACGTCACGAGGTACCAGTACCGACCGCCCCTCGTCAGCCGCCAGCGTCACGACTTCCACGCGACCGAACGAGGGCGAACCGACCCGGATGTCGACAATGACGTCGACGAGTTCACCGATCACGCAGGTGACGATCTTCGCTTGGCCTTCGGGGGCCATCGAGTAATGAAGTCCGCGGACGGCGTCGCGCGACGAGAGCGAAAAGTTCGCCTGTTGCGTCTGAAACGTCAAACCGGCTCCCTCGAAATCACCGAGCTTGAACCATTCGCGAAACAGCCCACGCTCGTCGCCGTGCACGGGCGACTCGAGTACAAAGAGTCCCGGGATAGATAACTCGGTCAGCTTCACGACGCGACGTTCTTGAGCGGTCGCCACCACGCTTCATTGTCGTGGTACCACTGCACCGTCTCCTTTAACCCTTGCTCGAACGGCACCTGGGGATGATAGCCAAGTTCGTCACGAATCTTGGTCCAGTCCACCGAGTAGCGACGATCGTGGCCGAGTCGATCCGGCACTGACTCGACCATTGACTCATCACTGGCACAAAGCTCGAGCAGCTGGTCGACGATCGCGCGATTAGTGAGTTCGGTTCCGCCACCAATGTTGTAGACCTCGCCGAGCCTTCCCTTTTCGAGCACGAGCAAGATCGCCCGACAATGATCGTCGACGTGCAGCCAGTCGCGCACGTTAAGCCCATCGCCGTAGAGCGGAACTTTCAGACCTTCGCTCAAGTTGGTCACGAAAAGCGGAATCAGTTTTTCGGGATACTGGCGCGGACCATAGTTGTTCGAGCACCTCGTCACTATCACTCCGAGCCCGTAGGTCCGGTGGTACGCCAGCACCGCGAGATCCGAGCCCGCTTTGCTCGACGAGTACGGCGAGTTCGGCTCAAGGAGATGGTCCTCTCGCCACGATCCCTCGCGGATCGACCCGTAGACCTCGTCCGTCGAGACGTGCACAAACCGTTCGACGCCACCCCGTCGCGCACTCTCGAGAAGTTGTTGGGTACCTAACACGTTGGTCTCAAAGAACGATCGCGCACCCGTGATCGAGCGGTCCACGTGACTCTCGGCGGCGAAGTGCACGACCGCGTGCGCACCACGCATCGCGTCATCGGTGACGCGTTCGTCGAGAATCGAACCTTCGACGAACGTGACGCGCGAATCGGACAGGACGTCGACCAGGTTCTCGCGACGACCCGAGTAAGTGAGAGCGTCGAGGATAACGACGTCGTCGTAGCCCATGTGCTCGGCCTGTTCCAGGAATAGTTCGGCGAAGCGAGAGCCAATGAAACCGGCGGCCCCAGTTATGACTACGCGCATAGAAGTACCTCGTCCTTAAGTGAGGAGTAACCGGACTTCTATACTAATGGAGTGAAGGGAATCATTCTGGCTGGGGGAAGCGGAACACGCCTTTACCCCATTACGCGCGCTGTCTCGAAACAGCTGCTGCCGATCTACGACAAGCCAATGATCTACTACCCGCTCAGTACGTTGATGC
>JBEKWQ010000082.1:0-7300 GCA_049512875.1 Acidimicrobiales bacterium | reverse complement strand
GCGCAGCGTCCAGACCACGATCGGGTGGATCTTCTGGGATCCGGGAGCCGTGCGACGTTTCCAAGCGCGAGGGCTCCTGCCGGGTCTTGGCTACATCGCCGCTCGCTGCGCGCCGCTCGCCGGCGCCGGCGCCGACGCCGCAGTCGCCGCACTGGGTTCGATTTCAGAAGCTGCGATCCGCCACGTCTTTGAACTCCTGGAAGGTCCCGAAGCGTTCCTCGAGGTCTGGGCCGAGCGCAACGAGGCCGTACGTGAAGGTCTCGAACGCTACGCGCCGGCGCTCGTGCCAGCCCTCGAGGAGTTCGGCCCGCGTCTCTGGGACGTCGCCGCACGCCTGCCCCTCGTCGCGCGACCCTTTGCCGCGAGCCACCTCTCGCTCACGCTGCCCGACGACCCGACCCTCGCGGGTTGGCACGCCGTCAACTTCCTTCGCGAATGGCGCGGTGACACGCACTGGGCGCTCGTCGCCGCACACGGACTCACCGGATTCGAAGCGTCGGTCCTGCATAACGCCTGGCTCGGCTACGAAGGTGATTGGCTCTCGCGGTCGCGAGGAAATACGCACGAACAGATCGACGACGCGTGGCGAGGTCTCAACGACAAGGGTTTGGCCGAGGACCGAACCGTCAACGTGACCGGACTCGCCCTTCGCCAACGACTCGAGGACGAGACGGACCGGCTCAGTGCACTGCCGTGGCAACTCCTCGGTCTCCAGTGGTCCCTCGAGTTCGCCGAGCAGTTTGAACCACCCTGCGTGGCGTTGCTCGCACGCGTCGACGAGACCGCGGGAGTCAACTATCAACCGGCGTCACGCCTTCGACACTGAGAAGCCGGGGCGCCGCGGTCAGCGCGAGAAGGTGCGAACGTCTGGGAAGAACTACCTACAATGAGTTCGTGAACCGCGAGCACCACCATCGAGAGGACGAGCCCAAGACCGACCACGTGCTCGACCCGGTGGACACCTTTCTCGCCCAACCCGACTTCGAAGAAGAGCCCGGGCTTGACGACGCGGCCCTCGAACGCCAACGGCTCCTCGATCATCAACCTGACGCCGGCGCCATCGAGAAGGCGATCGAACTACTGAACGAGCACCACCCACTCTCTTAGTTCTGACGTCAACCAGCACCGTGCGGCTCAGCGTCACGATGTCTGGGCCTAATGACCAGTCGCCGTGGCGGCGGCCAATGTCGAGGCGAAGATCTGCCAGGCGAGCAGGGATTTGGCAACCAGGGAAAGTATCAGGTACGTCTTCTCACCCACGAGGTAATCGCGGAATCGCCCGACCTGGCGGTACTGGAGATACTGGACAATCGCGAAGCAGTTGAAGAAGACAAACAGCGACCCGTAGATGCCGTAGACAAACCCGGGTGCGTGCGCGTGCGCCCCAGGACCGATGAGATCGACGCCAATCGCGACCCACGGCACTACGCCCGCAGCACAACCCAACCAGAAGGGCGTCAAGCTCGCACCCGGTTCTTCGTAGCGCTCTTGCATCCAGCCAAAGCCAATCATCGCCGCGTTTACCCCGACGAGGGCCGCTAAGGCCGCGACGTCACGAATCCCCGTCAGTTGGGCGGTCGCGACGATCATCAACGACGACGAGAGTGAGTATTCGGCCCAGCGAAACGGGTTCTGGTGCTCGGTCAGTCTCGACTCGTAGCGCGCGCGAAGGGGTCCCGCGACGGTGAAATGGGCCACGGCGACAAGGCGAAGAACGCCGCGATCAGCCAGGCCATACGAATACTGAAGAGCTGCACCAGCTGGTGCGTGGAGGTGCCAGGTGCGCCCGCGAGGTCGTCGGCGTCGACGGGTAAGGAGAAGTCGTTTGCGAAGGACAACACGGCAATCGCCGAGAGCGTGTGCAGGGTGCCGGCGATGATGTTGTCGCGGCGCAACGTCGCCGAGGTGGTCACCGAAGACATTGGCATCGACTGGAGCGACGAAGCGTCAAGGTGAACCGCAGCGTCGAACCGTTGCCTATGTCTCCTAGAGGCAGTCCCCATTGACGAGGAGTTCTCGAGCGATGAAACAATTCTGTTGCCAGGTTCCAAGTGGAGCGGACGACCGGGCTCGAACCGGCGACCTCGACCTTGGCAAGGTCGCGCTCTACCAACTGAGCTACGTCCGCGTGAAAATCAATTGTAGCGGAGTTTCCTCCCTCGTCCAGCCTCTAGGACGAGGGAGCGCTCGAAATCAGTCGCTGCGCCTCGTCAATGAGATAGTCGCGCAGAATCGAGAGATCGGGCATCTGCTCGGCGCAGGCCAGCAGACCGAATTCGAGATGCTCCTCGAAACCGAGCACCGTGATGTTAAGCGAGAAGGTGCCAAAGAGTGGCCCGACCGGGGCCGCGGACGCGACGCGGTGACCACTCAACCACAAAGGAATGGGTGGGCCCGGCACCGAAGAGACCATCAAGTTCGCCATGGGCGGAATGCGATTAAAAAGATTGAACGCCGAGATGATCTTGCCACCGAGTGACAGCACCGTTGGTCCGAGCACCCTGGGAACGTCTTGGAAGATCTTGGCTCGATGCTCGCGCTGAAAACCGACGGTCTTGGCCGAATCGTTCGCGATCGCCTTCAACCTCGCCACGGGATCGGCGATGTCGATGTGAAGAGCGACGAGCATGCCCGAGATCTGATTTCCCAACTCCGCCGTCGAACCGTCACCGCGCACGTTGATCGGTGCGAGCGCGATGATGTCCTTCTTGGGGAGGTCATCGCGGTCGACCAGGAGCCGACGCAGTGCTCCCCCCGTCGTGGCCATCACGAAGTCGGTGACCGAGGCGCCGTGACTCTTGGCAGTACGCTTGGCGTCGACCAACGACACGCGTAGCCGGTGGTAGACCTTCTCCTCGCTCGGTGCGCCGTTCAGCGAAGACTTGCGCGCCTGAAAGATCGACGGCTGATCGGGCGTGACATTCTTGCCTCGCCGAAGCACGATGAAACGCACCAGCGCGCGCGTTATCTCGAAGAAGCGCGCGAACCAGGAACGGACGTTCTCTACCGCCAGCATCGGGCGTCGTCGGAGTTTCGCGAAGCTCGTGCGAAGAAGCCCCCACGAACTCGTGACCTGGTGAGGCTCGGGCGCCGATTCGACCTTGGGCGTCGGCACACGCACTTCGGGTGAGATGTCAAAGAGATTGGCGAACGTCTCGGCACCCGACACGCCGTCTGCGAGGGCGTGGTGCACCTTGAGGGCCACGGCGGCGTGCCCGTCCTCGAGGCCTTCGATGATGAGCAGCTGCCAGAGGGGGCGACGCTGCGAGAGAGGCTGGGACAGGAACTGCGAAATCAAGGCGTCGAATTGGTCCGCCGTGCCCGGACTTGGCAGAGCCACGCGTAGGACGTGCTTGGCGAAGTCGAAGTTCTCGTCTTCGACCAGAATCGGCCAGGTCATGTCAAAGGGAGCGCGCACGATTCGCTTGGTGAAGATCGGTATCTCGTGCACGCGCGCGGCGATGTTCGACGAGATCAGGTTGAACCGCGACTCGGGATCGATCAGGTCACCGAAGTCAAGTTCGATCACGGCGCCGATGTTCATCGACGTGCCCGGAGTCTCGAGCAAGAGAAAGGCGCTGTCGAGTGGGTCGAGATACTGGCTCAACGTCCGCTACTCCCAAAACCGCCGTCTCCCCGGTGGGCCGTCGGCAACTCGTCGACCACGCTGAAGTGCAGTGACGCGACCGGCACGATAACCAGCTGTGCGATGCGGTCGCCCTTGTTCACCACGTACTCGCTCTGGGGATCGAGGTTCACCAGGGCTACTCGAACCTCGCCCCGGTATCCCGCGTCGATGAGCCCCGGTGCGTTGGCGCACGTCACACCGTGCTTGGACGCCAAGCCACTTCGTGGCACTACCAGTCCCCCGTAGCCTTCGGGAATGGCGATGCTGAGTCCGGTACCGACCATGTGTCGTCCACCGCGTGCGGCGAGCGTGCACGTCTCAATCGCCACCAGGTCGCAACCGGCGTCGTGCTCGTGCGCGTACTGAGGGAGCACGGCGTCGGGGTGCAACGCCCGGACGAGGATTTCCATAGGCGGAAGGCTACCCGCCGTAAGGCGTAGAACCAAGATTCGCTAGTGTCACACTGTGCTCGTGTGGATGGATCTAGAGATGACAGGACTAGAACCGCATCGCCACGTCATTGTCGAAATCGCGACCGTCGTGACCGACGACCAACTGAACATCACGGCCGAGGGTCCCGATCTTGTCATCCACGCGACGCCCCAGCAACTCGACCAGATGGGTGACTACGTGACCGAGATGCACGCGAAGTCCGGTCTTCTCGACGCGGTGAAGGCTTCGACGATCACCGTGGCCGACGCCGAAGCCCAGACGCTGACGTTCTTGAAGGCACAAGGCATCGAAGCAGGCTCGGTGCCGCTGTGTGGCAACTCCATCGGCACGGATCGGCGCTTTCTCCAGGAATACATGCCCACGCTGGAGTCGTTCTTCCACTACCGCAACGTGGACGTCTCAACGATTAAGGAATTGGCGCGACGATGGAATCCCGAGGTACTCGAATCCTTCGGTGACAAGGCGACGAACCACCGAGCCCTCGATGACATTCGTGAGTCGATCGCCGAACTCGTCCACTACCGACAGACACTTTTTTCATCCACGACCCCTAGCAAGTAACGTCGCACATCATGTCTGATTCGCCCCTCACCCTCGCCCAGGCCACCGCCCAGATGACCGCCCCCGGTCAGATGTTCGAAACCGAGCGTACGACGATCAACGGCGTCGAAATGAACGTGTGGAAGCACGCACCCGCCAACCTGCGCCAGATACTGGACATGTCACTCCACCACGCCGACCGAGATTTTCTGGTCTACGAGGACGAACGGATCACCTTTGACGAGCATTACCGGATCGCTTCGACGATCGCCGTTCGTCTCGCAGCGCTAGGAGTGAAGAAGGGCGACCGTGTCGCGATCGCGTCACGGAACCTGCCCGAATGGGTCTGCGCCTTCTGGGGTGCCATGGCCACCGGTGCCGTGGTCGTACCGCTCAACGCCTGGTGGACCAGCGAAGAACTCGCCTACGGTCTCACCGATTCGGGCTCCACGGTGCTCTTCGTCGACGAGGAACGTCTCGATCGTCTCTACAAGCAACTCGACCACCTGCCCGATCTCGAGACGATCATCGTGATCAGCGACGAGCCCAAGCGCGTCGCGCACGTGGACAAGAAACACGCCCGCATCACGCTCGTTGGTTACGAGGCGTTCCTCGGCCACGTCGACGCCAGCGCGACGCCGCCGCAGGTCGACTTCCTGCCCGACGACGACGCGACGATGTTCTACACCTCGGGCACGACCGGCAAACCCAAAGGGGCGGTCGGTTCGCACCGCAACGCAATCACCAACCTTATGAATCTCTTCTTCATCGGCCAAAGCAGCACCCTGCGCTTTGGGACCGGCAACCTCGACGAACAAGGTCAGAGCATCCCCAACGCGAGTCTGCTCAACGTGCCCCTCTTTCACGCAACGGGTTGTCTCGCGACGATGCTCGTGAACACCGCGTCGGGCGGCAAGCTGGTGATGATGCACCACTTCGACGCTGGCAAGGCCCTCGCCCTCATCGAGAGCGAACGACTCACGAATATCGGCGGCGTGCCCACGATCGCGATGCAGATCCTGGACCATCCCGACTTTAGAAAGTTCGACACGTCGAGCGTACGTTCAATTTCCTACGGGGGCGCGCCGGCGCCACCCGATCTGGTACGACGTATCCAAGCCGCCTTCCCGGTCGGACAACCCGGCAACGGCTACGGCCTCACCGAGACCTCGGCCGCGGTGTGCCTGAACAACGGACCGGACTACGTCGAGCGTCCTAGTAGCTGTGGCACCGCGGTCCCGGTCTGTGAGGTGGCGATCGTGCCTGAGGACTACGAAGGGCTCGAGCCCTCCCCTGACTTGCCCGTGGGCCCCGACGTCGTAGGGGAACTCTGGGTCAAGGGACCCAACGTCGTGCGAGGCTACTGGCACAAGCCCGAGGCGACCGCGAAGTCGTTCACCAAGGGCTGGTTGCACACGGGCGACGTCGCTCGCATCGACGAGGACGGTTACATCTACATCGTGGACCGCGCGAAGGACATGATCATCCGCGGGGGCGAGAACGTCTACTCGGTGATCGTCGAAGCGGCGATCTTCGAACACCCCGACGTGGCCGACTGCGCGGTCGTGGGCGTGTCGCACCCCACCTTGGGCGAAGAGGTCGCCGCCGTCATCGTGTTGCGCCCCGGGCGCGTGGTCGAGGCCGAAGAGATCTCGCGCCACGTCAGCCAACGCCTCGCTCGGTTCGAAGTCCCCACGAGGATCTTCTTTCGCACCCTCGCGCTTCCCCGCAACCCCCAGGGCAAGGTTCTCAAGCGCGAACTACGCGAGTCGCTGCACGAATTGATGCAGAGCCAGTCCTAACGGGCCGCGTCAATGGCTTGAAGGGAAACTTCGTCGAGTTCGATTTGGCGAGCGGCCCAGTTCTCCTCGACGTGCGCGACACTCGTCGTACCCGGAATGGGCATCATCACGGGCGAACGGTGCAGTAACCACGACAGCGAGAGTTGGGCGACGCTGGCGCCGTGTTGGCTCGCGAGAGTGTCGAGCGGCCCGCCGGGTCGAGCGAGTTCGCCCGAGGCGACCGGATGCCACGGGATGAAACCAATGCCCTCGGCGTCGCAGTAGTCGAGCACCGCTTCGCTGGTTCGATCGGTCAGGTTGTAGCGGTTCTGGACCGTCACGACTGGGACGATCGTTCGCGCCGCCTTGATCTGCTCGACGCTCACGTTGGAGAGTCCGACCGCCTGGACCTTTCCTTCGTCGAGCAACGCGCGAAGAAGACCGAACTGCTCGTCGGGGTCAACGCGCGGGTCGACCCGGTGCAGCTGGAAGAGATCGAGGGACTCCTGGCCGAGACGGCGCAGGGACATCTCGCACTCCTGGCGCAGATACTCGGGTTGACCGCACGGGTACCACGCGTTGGGGCCGGTACGAACGAGACCAGCCTTGGTGGCGATCTTCACCTCGCCGTAGGGGTGCAGCGCCTCGAAGATCAGCTCCTCGGAGACGTAGGGGCCGTAGGCGTCGGCGGTGTCGATGAAGTCGACGCCTAGTTCGACCGCGCGTCGAAGGACCGCATGCGCACCGTCGTGGTCCTGGGGGTAGCCCCAGACGCCGGGACCGGTGATCTTCATGGCGCCGTAGCCGAGACGCTGGACGCTTTGGGTACCAAAGGTGAAGGTTGAGGGGTTGTTCATGGCGTCCTTTGCACGGTCAGGGCTTGGGGTACGTCAACGCG
>JBEKWQ010000081.1:0-7310 GCA_049512875.1 Acidimicrobiales bacterium | reverse complement strand
GGGCCGAGATCGCCCTCGTGCCCACGGGCGCCTTTTCCATCGCCGTCATTTCGACCGCGAACGCGACGCTGCAACTGAACTCGAGTCAGCAGATGCGCGGACGGGTCATGAGTCTCTACGCCATTGCTTTCCTGGGCACCACCCCCATCGGCGCTCCGCTCGTGGGCCTGATCGTCTCGTGGTCCAACCCGCGCGTGGGCATCCTGGTCGGCGCGGCGCTGACGTTGGCGACGGGATTTGGTCTCGTGTTCTCACGTCGTCGCGACGAGCGCAACGTGGCCGAACTCATGGCTGCTCAAACGGTCTGAGGTCTTGGCTCTTTGGGTAGGCCCAGGGCTCGCTCGCCAATGATGTTGCGCTGGATCTCGGCGGTGCCCCCCCAGATGGTCTCGGAGCGCGAGAAGAAGAACGACGCCTGGAGTTCGGACACGGGGTAATCGGCACGCCCGCGACCCATGCCGGGCAGCGAACTCTCGCCGCCCCCGCCGGTGAGGATCTGACCGTCCATACCCAAGATGTCGATGGCGAGTTCCATCGAGGCGCGGTGCGCCTCGGACCAGAACATCTTGTTGCACGCGCCTAACAGCGCCGCGTCGTGGGTGTTGTTGAGCGAATCGGTCAGCGAACGAAATCCGTTGATCTCCATGATCTTGACCTTCTGCCAGGATCGCACGAGGTCGTCGCGCACGCGAAGGTCCTCGTTCTTGTGGCGGCGTTGGGCCTCGGCGACAATGGTCTGCCACTCCTTTAGGAAGCGGCGATGTCCCGTCGTAGAAGAGGACCCGCGCTCGAAACCCAGTGTGGTCATGGCGACCTTCCAGCCGTTGTTCACGCCGCCCACGACGTTGCCCTTGGGACAACGTACGTTGGTGAAGAACACCTCGTTGAACTCAGCCGACCCGTCGACTTGGGTGATGGGGCGAACGTCGACACCCTCTTGACGCATCGGCACGAGCAGGTAGCTGATGCCCGCGTGCTGGGGAGCGTTTGGGTCGGTGCGGCACATCAAGAAGACGTAGTCGGCGTGCTGGGCCTGGGTCGTCCAGACCTTTTGACCATTGATGAGCCACTCGTCGCCGTCTAAGACGGCGCTCGTCTTTAAGCTCGCGAGGTCGCTGCCCGAGTTGGGTTCGGAGAACCCCTGGCACCAGGCGATCTTGCCCTGGAGGATGCCCGGGATGAACTCCTTCTTCTGCTCTTCGGTGCCCCACTGGAGGATCGTGGGACCCACCAGCGTGTCGCCGAAGAAGTCCGCGCGCATCGGTGCGCCCGCGCTGGCGAACTCCTCGTTGAGCACGACCTGTTCAAGCAGTGACAGACCCTTGCCGCCGTATTCGACGGGCCAACCCGCGCAGATCCATCCGCCGGCGAACAACTTCTCGGTCCAGGTCCGGTTGAACTCCTTGCGCTCCTCGTCGCTTTGTTCGAAACCCGGTTCGAACCAACCCGGGGGCAGGTTCTCCACGAGCCAGGCACGGATGCTCAGGCGGAACGATTCGGCTTCGGGGGGATAGGTCAGGTCCATAAGGGGCCAGCGTAGTTCTACCGGGCAGTAGGACTCGGGGCCGTTTTGTGTGACCGCTCGAAGTAGGCGAGAATAGAGGACTCCTGGAAACCGAAAGTTGAATCGTGCCCCGCTCCCTCGCCCAGACGATCGCCGAAACCCGGGATTCGTGGGCCCGCTCCAAGTCGATCTCGATCCCCGCCCACGTGCCCGCACGGCCCGCCGAACCCGGCAAATTGCGCATTGCCTTTCTCATCTACCGGGGCAATCCGCGCTGCGGGGGTCAAGGGGTCTACACCCGACACCTCTCGCGCGAGCTCGTCAACCTCGGCCACAGCGTCGAGGTCTTCTCGGGACCGCCCTGGCCCGAGTTGGACGAGGGCGTGGGCTTCACCGCCGTGCGCGGAATGGACCTGTACCGCGACCCCGACCCGTTTCGGATCCCGGCGCGTTCGGAGTTCACCTCGCTCGCCGACGTGGCGGAGTTCGCCGTCATGATGACGGGAGGATTCGCAGAACCACTCGCGTATTCGATGCGCGTCGAGAAGGTGCTCGCGAAGCGTCGAGGGGACTTTGACATCATCCACGACAATCAGTGCATGGGACCGGGCATCTTGAAGTTGCACCGCGAGGGATGGCCGTTACTCGAGACGCTTCACCACCCGATCACCGTGGACCGCTCCATTGCGCTCGACCACGCCGAGACCGCCTGGAAGCGCTACACGACGCGACGCTGGTTCGGGTTCCTTCGCATGCAGGTTCGTGTGGTGAAGCGACTGCCCGCGGTGCTCACGGTCTCGCACAACTCGAAGATCGACATCAACGCCCAGATGAAGGTGCCCCTTGACCGGCTCACCGTGGTGCCCGTGGGCGTGGACGCGAGCGTGTTTCGCCCCTACGACGACGTGGTGAAGAAGAAGGGGCGACTCATGGTCACGTCCAGTTCGGACGTACCCATGAAGGGACTCGTACCGCTCTTAGAGGCGATCGCGAAACTGCGCGCCGAGCGCGACATCGACCTCATCGTCATCGGTCAGCCCAAGGCCAAGGGTCGCGTCGCCGCCACCATCGAGCGACTCGGTCTGGGCGACATTGTCACCACGATCACCGGGGTCAGCGACGACGAGCTCGCGCGCCTCTACGGCGAGGCCGAGGTGGCCATCGTCCCGAGTCTCTACGAGGGCTTCTCTCTTCCCGCCATCGAGGCAATGAGCTGTGCGGTGCCCGTCGTCGCGACGACCGGGGGCGCGCTGCCCGAAGTGGTGGGCGTGAGTGGCGAGACCGGACTGCTCGTCGAACCCAACAACCCCGAGGCGCTCGTCGAGGCGATCCGCTCGCTGCTCGACGACCCGGCGTTGCGCCAGCGTCTGGGGGCCAACGGGCGTCAACGGGTGATGGAGCGCTTCACCTGGCAGGTGACCGCGCGAGGGACCGCGGCCTGTTACGAGGCCATCTTGGGTCACCAGCCCTTACCCGAGGCGATGGTCTTTCACTGATGCTGACGGCGAACTACGACCAGTTGGGTCTACGCAGTGGGGACACGGTGCTCGACTTGGGTTGTGGGTTCGGGCGACACGCATTCGAGGCGGCGCGTCGCGGGGCCCACATCGTGGCCCTGGACGCCGGTCGCGACGAGGTCGAAGGCGTCGCGGCGACCTTCGCCGCCATGCTCGAGGCGGGCGAACTTCGCGCCACGGACCTGCACACGGCGTGCGTGCAGGGTGACGCGTTGCACCTACCCTTTCCCGACGCGAGTTTTGACCGGGTCATCTGCTCGGAGGTGCTCGAACATCTCCCCGGCGACCTCGAGGCGATGGGCGAGTTCGAACGCGTGCTTCGACCCGGTGGCACCATGGCCGTGACGGTGCCGCGCTTCTTGCCCGAGCTGGTCAACTGGGCGCTCTCGGACGAGTACCACAACGTGCCCGGCGGGCACATTCGGATCTATCGTCGCTCGGTGCTCGAGCAACGCTTGACCTCGGTGGGACTGCGCGTGACGGGTCACCACTTCGCGCACGGTCTGCACAGTCCCTACTGGTGGCTCAAGTGCCTCGTCGGCACGACCAACGAGGACAACTGGTGGGTGAAGAACTACCACCGCCTGCTGGTCTGGGACATCATGAAGGGCCCGCGGCTCACGCGTTGGGCCGAGGCGGTGTTGGCGCCACTCATCGGCAAGTCGATCGTTCTCTACGTGGTCAAGCCGTGACCACGACGACGTCCCTGCCCGAGGTCCCGGGACTTCTCAGTGCCCAGGAGCTCCTGCTCAGCGCCCAACACGTCGCGCGGCTCCAGTTGGCGAGCGGGGCCATTGCGTGGTTCGAGGGCGGGCACTGCGATCCGTGGAACCACGTGGAAGCGGCGATGGCGCTCAGCGTGACGGGCTACCTCGACGAGGCCCGCGCGGCCTATCGTTGGCTCGCCAAAACCCAACTAGGTAACGGGAGTTGGTTCAACTACTACGTGGCGGGTGCGGTGAAGGACGCGCGCCTGGACACCAACGTGTGCGCCTACGTCGCGACCGGTGTGTACCACTACCTGCTCGCCACCGACGACCTGGACTTCGCGGCCGAGATGTGGCCGTGCGTCGAGCGGGCCCTCGACTTCGTACTGCGTTGGCAACTCGACGACGGCACGATTCGCTGGTCGCTCGACGCGCTGGGACGCCCCGAGTCCTACGCGCTCCTTACCGGCTCGTCGTCGATCTTCCACTCGCTACGCTGCGGCGTCGCGCTCGGTGAACGCCTCGACGTCCAAAAGCCGACGTGGGAACTATGCGCGGGCCGGCTCGGTCACGCGGTGGCGCACCACCCGGGCGCCTTCGCGCCCAAGAACGAGTTCGCGATGGACTGGTACTACCCGATCTTCTCGGGCGCTCTGCAAGGTGCGCCGGGCGAGAGGCGCATCGCCGACGGCTGGGAGCGCCACGTGATGGACGGCTACGGCGTGCGCTGCGTGTCGACCAACGACTGGGTCACCGCCGCCGAGACCGCCGAGTGCGTGCTCGCCCTCGACGCGCTCGGTCTCACGAACCAGGCGCTCGACCTGTTCGGCTACACGCGTCGTCATCGTCGCGAGGACGGCGCCTACTGGACGGGGCTCGCCTATCCCGACGCGCTCACCTTCCCGCATCGAGAGACCACCTCGTACACCGCGGCGGCGATCATCCTCGCCGCCGACGCACTCAGTTCATCGTCCAAGGCGTCGGGGATCTTTCGCCACGGCGAGCTCGGCGCGTGGATGGACCTGCGCGAGCCGGGTTGTCCGCTGGCGCTGTCCTAGACGCGCGTCAAAATCCGAAGCGAGCCCTCGCGCGAGGTCTCCTCGAAGCGACCACTCGACAACGCGGCGAGGTAGATCTCGTAGGGTGGCCGTCCGCCCTCTGCGGGGTCTTCGAAGACGTCGTGGATCATGAGCAGTCCCCCCGCGACCACCTTGGGAGTCCAGGACTCGTAGTCGGCCCAGGCGACGTCCCGTCCGTGTCCGCCGTCGATGAAGAGCACGTCGAGGGGCTCGTGAAAGTGCGCCGCCACGACGTTCGAGGGTCCAACGAGTCCGATCACCGTGTTCTCCAGTCGGGCCTCGGCGATCGTGCGCTGCCAGCTCGGCAGGGTGTTGAGTCGACCGTCGCTGGGGTCCACGAGCGCGGGATCGAAGTGCTCCCAGCCCTCTTGGTTCTCCTCGCTGCCGTGGTGGTGGTCGAGTGAGTAGAGCACTGCGCCGCGCTCTTCGGCGGCACAGCCCAGGTAGACCGCGGATTTGCCGCACCACGCGCCCACCTCGAGCCAGGTCGCGTTGGCGACGGGCACGTGCTCGAACGCAGCGTGGTAGAGCGCGAGACCTTCGTCGCGGGGCATGAAACCCGTGACGGTCTCGGCGTAGTCGAGCAGTTCGTCGCGTCTCACGATCTCGCCAACTGCACGAGGGTGTAGACGCCCAGACCCAGGAAGACGAGACCGCCGAGTATCCGAATCTTGGCAATGGGCACGACGCGCTGGAGAAGTTGGCCCCCGTAGGCGGCGACGAACGTCACGCACACGAGAGCCGCCGAGGCGGCGAAGAAGACCTCGACGGGACGGTGGGTCTTGGCGGAGAAGTTCACTGCCTGAATCTGGGTCAGATCGCCGAACTCGCCGATGAAGATCACGCCAAAGGCCGTGAGCATCTCGCGCGTCCGCGTCGACGCGTGCTCGGAGGTCGCTTCACGCGTCCCCTCTTCGCTGACCGTGCTTTCGGGAACGAACAGCAGATACAGCGCGCCGCCGAGGAAGAGGACCGCGACGATGACGTCCTTTACGTGGGCGGGCAGCAGGGAGATCAATCCACCCGCACTGACCGCGATCGCGGTCTGGAGGACGAAGGCGGCCGACGCTCCGAGCACGATCGACGTGGGGCGCGCGCGCGTGCTCATGACGATCATCGCGATCATGGTCTTGTCGGGCAGTTCGAGCAGGAACATCAGGGCGAAGATGCCCAGGAACGCCCCGACGTTCATGGTGGTTAGAACTGGATGCGCAGTGCGGACGTGAAGGCGAGGCCCACGCGCATCCGTTCGATCGCCTGTTCGACGGTGCGTTGCTCACCGGCGAGCGGGTGGCTCTCGTGAAAGGTCGCGACCTGTTCGGCGAAGATTGGATCCTTGATGAAGAGGGGAATCCCCAGCGCGAGGCGCGACAAGGTGTTGGCGGGGAACTTCTCGATGGTTTCTTCCCAGCGGCTCGTGAAGAATCGCCAGACCGAAGGACCCGTCGTGGCGTTGCGCGAAAGGATGCCCAGCACGATGGCGCCGTCCTGGTTGCGGAACTCGCGGTAACAACGTTCGGCGGCGTTAAAGGCGAGCGTCTCGTCGGCGAAGTCGCCCAGACCCCAAAGGTAGCGCTGCTCCTCCTGGGGCGTCGCGGCGTTCTTGTAGCGCTTGAGGAACGTGTCGTAGTCGCCGGGTCGATTTTGGTCGGCGACGATGCGAAGAATGGTACGCGCGAGGTCGCCGTCGAGATCGTTGGCGTCAAAGCGTCGCGCCGCCTCGACGCGGATGCTCTGGTCCGCGCCCACGGTGCCCAGCGCACCGAGCACGATGGCGCGCAGTTGTGGGGTGAGCTCGCTCTCGCCCGGCGTCGCGTCCCAGCCGAGCCGCGCGAACGGGCGACCAAAGAGTTCGCGCACGAGTGCGGCCAGCTTCGGGAGTTGATCGGCGGTGAGCGCGCGCTTGGCGTAGTCGACCGCGACCGCGACCGTGCCCCAGGGGTTGGGCTCGTCCTGGTCGCCGAGGCCCCGCGCACTCGCGACAAAGGCGTCCCAACGGATCTGGCCCGCGAGCAGCGAGGCCCAACTGTCCGCGAGCAGTGTCGCGCGCTCGAGTTCCTCGAGTTCGCCCACGTGGCTCGCCAGCGCCTCGAGTTCGCGCTGGCCGTAGCGAGAGCGGAACACGCCCGATCCGCCGGCGTTCAAGACGACCGGCAATTCTTCGCGAACCGTCAGCGGCGTGTCCGCGAGCAGGTGGCGGCTGGTGGCACCGCCGCCCAGTGAACGAGTCAGCACCGGCACCAGCCAGGACGAACCAATGGAACTCTCGGCGAGCGCCTTGCCGTAGGCGAAGGGTTGCTGACTGATCACGCCGTTCTCGAGGGTCACCAGCGGGTGCCCGCCCTGGAGGATCCAGGTGTTCATCATCGCGCGCACCGGTTGACCCGACGTCTCTTCGAGCGCGTCCCACAGGTCGGTCGTCACGGTGTTCGCGTAACTGTGCTTGACGAGGTAGTGACGGATGCCGTCGCGGAAGGTCTCTTCACCCAGGTATTGCTCGAGC
>JBEKWQ010000080.1:0-7353 GCA_049512875.1 Acidimicrobiales bacterium | reverse complement strand
CTCAAACGTTCCCAGCTCGGAAGTGGCGGGCGCAGCGAGAAGATCCGAACCTATAACTTCAAGGAGAATCGCGTCACCGACCACCGCATCAACTTGACGAACTACTCGCTCGACGCGGTGCTCGCCGGCGACCTCGATCCCTACGTGGACGCGCTGCTGGCCGACAAGCGAGCGCGTCAGTTGGCCCAGAGTGACGGACGCTGAGTCCCTCCTGATGGCACGGCTCGTCGCGGCGGGCCTCGAAAGGCGCGAGGCACGCTGGTTGGTCGAGGAGTTCGGCGATGACCCCGACGCTCTCGAGGCGGCGACGTGCCGTCGCCTCAAGGGCGAGCCCTTGCAGTACGTGATCGGGCACTGGCCGTTTCGAAACCTCGACTTGGACCTGGATGAGCGTGTCCTTATCCCTAGGCCCGAGACCGAGGAACTCGTGGACGTCGCGCTGCAGGAACTCGCCGCGGGTAATCAAAGCGCACCCCTGGTGCTCGATCTGGGTTGCGGATCGGGGGCGATCGGTCTGAGTCTTCTCGCCGAACTGGGTGAGCGCGGGATCCGTGCGTCGCTCGTAGCCATTGACGCGTCACTGGACGCACTGGCGAACGCGAGGGCGAACGCGCTCAAGCACAGTCTTCACGCGGTCAGTTTCGTGCAATCGGACTGGTTCGGGTCACTCGACCCCACGTTGCGGGGTCGTTTTGATCTCATCGTTGCCAACCCGCCCTATGTCAGCGAGGACGAGTTCACTCACCTCGAGCCCGTCTTGAGGTACGAGCCGCGCGACGCGCTCGTGGCGTCCGACGCGAACGGCGTAGGGGGCTTTTCTGACCTGGCCCGGATCATTCGCGAGGCGTTCGATTGGCTCGGTCCGACCGGCGTACTCGTGCTCGAGCACGGCGACTTACAGGGTGAGGCCGTCCAATGTGCCGCCAAGACCGCGGGGTATCGCGAGTGCCACGACGTCTTTGACATCGCGGGCCATCCGCGCGTGCTGGTGGCGCGCAAATGAGCGAGCTACTCGACCTTGAGGGGGCGCTCGGCGCACTTGGTCGCGGCGAGGTCGTGGCGGTGCCGACCGACACCGTCTACGGACTCGCGGCGTCACTGGCGCACGAAGACGCCATCGCGACGCTGTTCGATCTCAAGCGTCGACCGACCTCGGTGCCAACGCCGGTGTTGGTCCATTCGCTCGAACAGATCGCGACGCTCGGGGTAACGATCGACGAACGCGGTCATTCGCTCGCTGGCGCGTTCTGGCCCGGGGCACTTACGATCGTCGTCGCGGCTCCGACGTCGCTCGCGACGACCGTGCGCAGCGCGAGTGGCGCCGTCGGCTTTCGCATCCCCGACGACGTGCTGCTCTTAGAACTCCTCGAGCGCAGCGGACCACTTGCCGTCACGAGCGCCAACGAGCACGGCGACGATCCCTGTACGACGGCGAGTGACGTCCTCGCCCACTTCGCCGGGCGGCCGGGATTCGCCGGGGTACTGGACGGCGGCGAGCGCCGCGGCGCGGTCTCGACCGTGGTTGACATCTCAAAGTCCGCGTTCCAGGTGCTACGCGAAGGCGCGGTTCCCCTCGAGGTCTTGCTGGGCTACCTGGCCTAGAGCGATAGCACTCCCGCGCGGATCGTGGCGCGCAGGCCAATGATCTCCTCGGTCTCGGCGCGTTTCATCACGTCGGGGTCGCTGCTGTGACCCCAGGTGCGCACGCCCTGGTCGTTGCGCGCCGCGACGATCAGGCGGCGCGGTTGTCCGTCGCGCTGGTGACTGACGGTATAGGTCTCGATCGTGACCTCACCGTCGACGACGTCGTAGTCGCATTTTGCCAGCGCGTCGACCTCGGCTTGTGCGTCGTGCCAGCGAAAGCCTTGCGCGGGAGGTGTCGTGGCGTATGTGCCCCAGGAATGTTTGGTAGCGAACGAGCCGAGTCCCGTGACGAGTCCTTGGGCGCCGGGATCGTCGCGAAGCTTGCCCACCAGTGTCGCGATCGCGTGGGTCACGTAGTTGTTACCCGGTCCGCCAGCGAAGGTGAGCCCACCCGTGAGCGTCGGCACGCGCGAAGGACTAAAGGCGTCGATGCCGAGCACGTCGCACGCGCTCTGGACGACCGTGGGAAAGCAACTGTAGAGGTCGACGTAGGTGAAGTCCTGCTCTCGCGCGCCGAACTCGCCTAAGGCACGCCAGAGCGCTCGCATCGCGGGTGAGTCGTCGAGCGCCGGACGCTCGGAGACGTACCAGTGGTCGGTGGCGTCCGCGCCGTACTGGGGAAAGACCATGCGCTCGCGCGCCACGCCGAGCGCACGTGCGTTCTCGTAACTCGTCATCACGTAGCCGGCGCCCATGTCCACGGGCAGGTTCGCCGTGAGGAACTTGGTGTAGGGGAACGACACCATGCGATTGGTGGCACTCGGGTTCACGATGACCTCTGGCGTGGGTGCTGTTCTGATCCAGGCGAAGGGGTTCGTCGCCGCTATCTGGGCGAAATTGGACCAGAGTTGACCGAGGCGCTCGCGTTGGGTCTCCAGGGACCAGCCGAGCCGGACGCGTCGGGCGTTCTCAAAGAGGGGGTACACCTCAAAGGCCGCGTGCAGGCCCTGATCGTATTCCTCTTTGGTGAAAGGACTTCGCTCTGTTTCCACTTTCGGGGCCTGGGGCACGTCGTCACTCTGCTGGGTCCATTCGACCTGGTGACCCTGGCGACGAGCGAGGGACCGTGCGTACTCGGCTTCGGCGCCGATGACCGCGATCGTGGTCAACTCGCCCGCGAGGATCCGTCGCGCACTCTCGTGTACGAGTTTCTGGGGAAGGGTGCCCCCGGTCGGGGTGAGGCGCGTCGTGACGTCCCTAAGACCGAGACGTTGCGCGACGAGTAAGGCGGGATCGTTCGTGTGCCAGGTGAACGAGCCGACGGCGACGATCTCTTGGATGCCTTCGAGGACTCGTCGCCCGGGTCCGGCGTCGTCGCTTGCGCGTGTCAGTGCTTCGACCATGAGGTCCAACGGCTCGGGACGTGACTTAAAGGAAGCGCCCGACTCGGGGTGATCGGTCACTTGTCCCACGCCGATCAGCACCGGTGTACGAGGGTTCAGTTGCACGTTACGAGTATTACCCGCACGAGTCCCGAGAAGGGTGGGCGGTAGGGTGGAGCCAATGCGCATCGCCCTTGGCTCTGATCACGCGGGGTACGACCTGAAGGCGCTCTTGGTTTCTACCCTCGAGGGGTGGGACCACGAGGTCGTGGACGTCGGCACCGTCAACGCCACCGATTCGGTTGACTATCCCGACTTCGGCGCCGCCGTGGGACGTGCCGTGGTGACCGGAGACGCCGACCTGGGCGTGGCGGTGTGTGGCTCGGGTATTGGAGTCTCCATCGCGGCGAACAAGGTCCCCGGAGTGCGCGCGGCCCTCGCGCACGACGCGACCTCGGCCCGTCTGGCGCGCGAACACAATCACGCCAACGTGCTGTGCCTGGGCGCCAGGCTGATCGGAGCCCCGGTCGCGGTGGACGCGCTCGACGCGTGGCTGCACGCGACCCCGGGTGAAGGACGTCACCTCGGTCGGATCGCGAAGCTCGACGAACTCGACCGGCACGTTGCCCAGGAGAAAGGTGGACCCCGTTGAGTCCCTCACCCTTTGACCAGTGGATCACCCACGACGAGGAAGTGGCGTCGCTCCTCGCCCAAGAATGGGTTCGCCAGACCACCACGCTGCAACTCATCGCGAGTGAGAACTTCGCGTCGCCGGCCGTGATGGCGGCAACTGGTTCGGTGCTCACCAACAAGTACGCCGAGGGTTATCCGGGACGGCGCTACTACGGCGGTAACCAGGTCGTTGACGAGGTGGAGGACCTGGCCCGGCGCAGGCTCACGTCACTGTTCGGGGCCGACCACGCCAACGTCCAACCCCACAGCGGCGCCAACGCCAACGTGGCGGTCTACCAGGCGTTGCTCGAGCCCGGTGACACGATTCTTGCGATGCGCCTCGACCAGGGCGGTCACCTCACGCACGGCTCGCCGGCGTCGATGACCTCCAAGGCGTGGCATTTCGTCTCCTACGGCGTTACCGCACGCAACGACGACCCCGATCATCCGGGCGAGATGATCGACTTCGACAACGTGCGAGACCTCGCCCTCGAGCACCGACCCAAGTTGATCCTCGCGGGCGCGACCGCCTATTCGCGCCAGATCCACCCGGCACCGTTTCGTGAGATCGCCGACGAGGTGGGTGCGCTGTTGATGTTCGATTCGGCGCACGTCGCTGGCCTCATCGCGGGTGGTTCGCACCCCAGCCCGGTTCCCTACGCCGACGTCGTCACCTTCACGACGCATAAGACGTTGCGCGGTCCGCGCGGCGGCGCGATCATCTGTCGCAACGACTTCGCCAAGAAGATCGACTCCGCGGTGTTCCCGGGCCAACAAGGAGGTCCACTCGAGCACGCGATCGCCGCCAAGGCGGTCGCGTTCCAGGAGGCGTCACTCACGAGCTTTCCCGCCTACACCGATCAGATCGTGAAGAACGCCGTCGCCTTCGGTGCCGCGCTCGCCAAGGAGGGCTTTCGCATGGTGTCGGGGGGAACCGAGAACCACATGGTCCTCGTGGACCTGCGCGAGTTCGACGCCGAACTCACGGGCAAAGAGGCCCAGGAGGTGCTCGATCGAGCGGGCATCACCACGAACCGCAACACCATCCCCGACGATCCGCGCAGCCCCTTCATCACCTCGGGTCTTCGCCTGGGGACCGCGGCCGAGACGACCGCGGGACTGAAGGAGTCCGAGTTCGAGGTGGTGGCGTCGCTGATGGCCCAGGCGCTGCGGCGTCGTGACGACGGAGACGCCCTCGAAAAGGTTCGTGGCGAAGTGGCCGCGCTCTGTGGTGACTTCAACCCGTACGAGTCGTTCACCAAGTAGCCAATGGGCAACATCGCCTCCTACATCGTGGTGGCGGTCGTGGGGGCGCTCATCACCTTGGTGGCGAACCGCCCGGCGAGGATCATCTCGCTGAAGGTCGGTTACTGCGCCCAACCAGACGAGCGCAAGGTCCACGAGAAGCTCACCCCCTACGGCGGCGGGGCGGCGATGTTCGTGGGATTCTGTCTCGCGCTCCTGGTCGCCTTCGCAATCCCGTCGTTGCGCATCATCATCACGTCGAGTCACGAGATGATCGGCGTGTTGGTCGCGGCGGGCGTGATCTTCGTGGTGGGGGTCATCGACGACTTTCGCGAGATGAGCGCCCCGGCGAAGGTGGCTGGTCAGTTCCTCGCCGCCTCGGTGCTGTACCTGAGTGGCTGCACGATGTACCAGCTGAAGTTGCCCTTCGCGGGATTCATCGTGCTCGGGCCGTCGATCCTGCCGATCATCACCGCCGTGTGGGTCTTTGCGCTGTGCAACGCGGTCAACCTCATCGACGGCCTCGACGGTCTCGCGGGCGGCATCGTGGCGATCGCCTCGGGGACGCTGTGCGTCTACGGACTTCGCCTCGAGGACCTGGGACTGTTGCCCGCCACCAACGTCGGCCCCTTGATCGCGGCGTTGACCTGTGGGATCTCGCTCGGTTTTCTTCGCGACAACTTCTATCCCGCCAAACTGTTCATGGGTGACGCGGGCGCGTTGATGCTGGGCCTTCTCATGAGCGCCTCGACCATGGTCATCGGCGGGCGTACGCCACCCGCCAGTGGTCAAACCTTCTTCTTCTTCGCGCCCCTGCTGATTCCGGTGTTCATCTTGGGCGTCCCGCTGCTCGACGCGGTCTGGGCCTTCATTCGTCGCACCGCATCGGGTCAAGGATTCAACACCCCCGACAAGGATCACATCCACCACCGACTCATGCGACTGGGTCACGGGCACCGGCGCACGGTGATCATCCTCTGGCTGTGGACGGCGCTGCTGTGCGGCTTCGTGCTCGCACCGATCTTTGACGCGAAGGTGAACGTCTTCATTCCCCTGGGCGTCGCGCTGCTATTGATCGGACTGTTCACCTGGTTCAGTCCCCTGCTGCAACGTCGGGTCGGCAAGCACGAAGCAGCCGATCAAGCGGCCGAACGGGTCGGGCGATGAGCGATCAACCCGGCGGGACTTTGGACCCAAAAAAGCCAGGCCCCGGTAACTCGGACCTGCCGGGCGTGGCCGCGTTTGCGGTGATGGGAACCACTATTGCGTCGTGCCTCGCGGTGGGGGTGGTGCTGGGTCTGTGGGTCGACCACGAGCTGCACAGCGCGCCAGCGGGTCTGTTAATCGGGATAGTGTTAGGAACGGTCGCCGCCGTGGTGAGCGTAGTCAAGCAAGTCCGGCGTTTCCTCTAGAAACCCATTGCCCGTGCTCGAAAACCTTCCCCCCGACACCCTGCCTCGCCTCCTGCGCCGTACTACCTTGTCGGCCATCATCGTTGGTTCCTTGGGCTTTCTGGTCGCCCTCTTCGTCGCGCCGCCCCTCGCCGCGCTGGGCGTGGTCGTGGGCGTCGGGCTCGCCATCTTGAACCTTCGATTCCTCGACCGCCAGGCCGCCCAGGTCGAACTGCGCGGCGAGCAGAGCACCAAGGCCGTCCGACGCCAACTGGGCGGCCGCACGACCGCCCGCTTGGCGGTCGTGACCGTGCTGGTCATTGGTTGCGTGCTCCTCGACGCTCCCCTGGGAATCGGTATTGTGGCAGGGCTTGTTCTTTATCAGATTGTCTTTGTCATGAACGTCATGCGGGTGGTAGCGAGTCAAGGGGGACTGCAGTGAAGACGCTGTACGCCGCGAAGACGATCTCGGTGGGAGTGCACCCGACCTTGCACATCCTGGGACTCTCCATCGACACCGACATCGTCACCTCGACGTTGCTCGCGGCCGCGATCTTCCTGTTCCTCGGCTTTCGTATGGTCGCCAAAGTCACCGACGGCGTGCCCAGCAAGCTCCAGATCTTCTGGGAGTTCCTCTATGACCAGGTGACCGATCTCGCCGAGTCGGCCATGGGGCCCAAGGGCCGACGCTTCGTTCCCATTGGCGTCACCTTGTTGTTGTTCATCCTTATTTGTAACTGGATTGGCTTCATCCCTTCGGCGATGCACCCCGGTTCGTCGGGTGAGATTCTTCCCGCGCCGACGGGCGACGTGAACCTGCCCCTCGCCATGGCGCTGCTCGTGATCGCCTGGGTGCACGTCGAGTCCTTTCGCGCGCGCGGGATCAAGGGCTACTTCAACCACTACCGCCAGCCCTACACCGCGCTCGCCCCGATCAACGTGATCGAAGAGATCACCAAGCCCATCACCTTGACCTTTCGTCTCTTCGGCAATCTCTTCTCGGGTGGTCTCATGATCGCGGTCATGACGACGCTGCTGCCCATCTACGTCGTACCCTTCGGCGAGATCCTCTGGAAGCC
>JBEKWQ010000079.1:0-7368 GCA_049512875.1 Acidimicrobiales bacterium | reverse complement strand
GATCTTCTTCTGGGCGTGGGTGACGGGGATGGCCGGGGCGACAATGATCTCGTCGGGCACGTGACGCGCCGACGCGAAGTCGCGGATCGTGGCCCGGATTCTCTGTTCGAGTTCTTCGTCGAAGTGACAGCCGTCGGCCAAGACGACGAACAACGGCATGTAGTAGCCGCCCTCGGGTTCTTCAAGCCCAATCACCAGCGACTCACGAACCTCGGGCAGTCGCTGGATCGCGGCGTAGATGTCCGCGCTTCCAAGACGTACCCCCGCGCGATTTAAGGTCGCGTCCGAGCGACCGTGCACGACGAAGGCCCCCTGCGCGGTCTCGGTAATCCAGTCGCCTTGGGCCCAGACGCCGGGGAACGCCTCGAAGTAGGAACTGAGGTACCGCGAACCGTCGTCGCCCCAAAAGAACACGGGCATCGAGGGCATGGGACGAGTGATCACCATCTCTCCCACCTCGTCAATCACCCGACGACCGCTTTCGGACCACGCTTCAACCGCGACGCCGAGCAGTGGACCCTGGATCTCGCCGACGTGCACCGGTTCCAACGGATTGGAACCAACGAATCCACTACAGACGTCGGTGCCACCACTGTCCGAACCCAAGTGCACGTCGCGCTTGACGTGATCATGAAACCAGCGCCAGGTGGACGTCGCCAGTGGCGAGCCGGTGGACATGACCGACGTCAGCGCGGCGAGGTCGTGGGCGCGGCCTGGTTCGAGGCCAGACTTTTCAACTAGGGAGAGGTAGGCCGCACCCGTGGCGAACATCGTGGTTCGAGTGCGGGCGATGATGTCGAATTGGCGGTCCGAGCCGCCCACGAGCGGCGAGCCGCTGTAGGTCACCACCGAGGCGCCGGACATCAGGTTGTTGACCAGCGTGTTCCAAACCATCCAGGAGGTGTTCGCGGCGACGTAGTACCGGCTTCCCGGTCCCATGTTCTGGTTGAGTGCCGTGCCCTTGAGCGCCTCGAGGATCATTCCGCCGTGTCCGTGCACGATGCCCTTGGGCGCGCCGGTGGTGCCCGAGGAGAACAGAACCCAGAGCGGGTGGTCAAAGGGCACGCGCTCGTAGCGTGGCTGAACGACGTCGGTGACGAGTGCACCAAAATCCAGTCGCCGGGCGCGATCACGTTCTGCGTTCGTTCCCCGGTGCGCGCGATCGGGGTTTCGAACCAGGATGGTGTGCATCAACGACGGCAGTCCGGCTTCGATCTCGGCGAGGTACTCGACGCGGTCGACGTCGGCGCCGTTGTATTGGTAGCCCTCCACGCCAATGAGCACGGTGGGTGCAAGTTGACGAAGCCGTTCGAGCGTCGCGTGCACCGAGAGATCCGGTGAGTTGATGCTCCAGGTGGCACCGATGCTGGCCGTCGCCAGCAGACCGATGAGGGCTTCGGGAAGATTGGGAAGGACCGCCGCGACCCGGTCACCCGGCTCGACCCCGAGCCCTCGAAGACGTGCGGCGAGCGAAGCGACCATGCCTTCCAGCTCGCGCCAGGTCAACGTGGCCGTCGAGTCGTCCTCGCGAATACTCAGCACGGCGACGCTGTCAGCGAGTTCAGTCGACGCGGCGTGGCGAAGTACATTTTCGGCGAAGTTGAGGCGCGCGCCGGGATACCAGACGGCGCCGGGCATTCGTTCTTGGGCCAACACCGGTCCCTCAAAACCCTCACCCACCACGTCGAAGTATTCACGCACCGCGCCCCAGAACATCGACAGATCAGCCACCGACCAGCGCCAGAGCTCGCGGTAGTCGGACACGTGCACGTTGCGACTCGCTTCGAGCCAGCCCATGAAGTCCCAGATCCGGGTCCGGCGACGCTGCTCGTCTGTTGGCTGCCACGTCACCTCGCGCGTTCCATCACGCGCGGCTCGATCGAGGCCCGGTGTCGTTTCCTTTGCGGTTTCATTCGACATGGCGTGAGTGGGTCTAGACCCCGCGGACCGCGGAGGACTCGAACGCTCGCGCGAGCATGTCGGCGAATTCGCTCATGCTGTCGACTACCGCGTCCGGCCTGCAGTCAGGGGGCGCGAGACGAGCGTCGCGCGCTGAGTTGGTGCCGGTCGTTACCAGGAATCCGAGCGCGCCACTCGCGCGGGCCATCGAGCATTCCAGTATCAGGTCATCGCCAATGACCAACACCTGCTCGGCCAGCACCCCGAGCCTCTGGACCAGGATCGCCATCGCTTCGGGTGACGGTTTGCCCAGGACCCGGTACGGGCGCCCCGTGACGTGCGAGAGACCGGCGGCGATGAATCCCGAAACCCCCACGTTGAGGTGGTGCTCGGAGGCAAACGACGGCGCGTCAGAGGTGCAGTAGAGCGCCGCGCCGGCGAGCACCGCCTCAGCGGCGACTTGGATCTTGTCGCGACCAAATTCGGTATCCCAGCCAATGACGACCGCGACGGCGTTCGTCGGTTCGCCCGCGAGGGCACGCTCCAGGTCGACTACGTTCAGCCCGCGCACCTCGAAGTCATGATGCAGACCCGTCCCGCCGAAAATTAGGAGTGGTTGCTGCTGATACCGCGCCTGCATCGTTTCAGCGGCGACCACGGCCGGGGTGAGCACTTCGTGGTCGCGGATGTCCAGGCCCAGTTCGCGCAAGGACTCGGCAATCTGGTGAGGAGTCTGTCCAGAGCCGTTGGTGAAGACGGCCAAGCTGCGCCCACTGCTTCGCACCAGATCGATCGCCTCGCGCGCACCAGGCAGGACTCTCCCACCTTGACCACTCGGCCCGTCAGAGAGGATCAGACAGCCGTCGATGTCGAACATGACCCCGCGAACTTTCGCGAGTCTGCTCGCCAGCTCATCGGCGATCACGACGAATCTTCGTTCTGCGACCGGTGCAGCTCAACTTTTTCCGTCCCGACGTTCACGGCTAGGTACTTCCAGTTCGGGAGTTCGTGCGCCGCGAGTATGAACTCAGCACTCGAGGCGACCGCGTGTCCAGTTCGCGCCGCACCGGACGGTGACCACCGCGGCGCCGTTCCGGCGGCGAGCATGGCGTCGACGAGATCTTCGGCCAGCACGACGCGCAGTAGCAGCTCTTCTTCGGTCAGCGCTCGACCCAGTCGCGCGGAGTACTCCTCGTGGAGTTGCGCCAATGACTTCTCGGTCGCGGGTTCGGCGAGTTCCTTCGCGCGCGTCAAACGCGAAATCTTGTCCATGACCTCTGGCGCGATCGCCCCCTCGGGCGTACCGAAGTGACCCAGGACGAAGCGCACGACCTCGTCGGGAATCCTGCTGTAGCGTTCCTGGCCGCTCGCGACGGCGAGCACGTTCATCAGGGCTTGGCTCCCGACGAACTGGCTGAAGGGCGTGACCATGATCGGATAGCCGAGGTCGGCGCGCACGAGCGCCGACTCCTCGATCACGGCGGGCAGTTTGTCCAGCATGCGAAGGTCGCTGAGCTGGCGTCTAAGGGTACCCATCATGCCGCCCGGCACCTGATGCACGTGCGAACTCAGGTTGTATTCGCTGGGCAAACCGGCGGGAAGACCCTGGGACTTGGCGATCGCGTACAGCATGTCCGCAGCGGCCGCGGCGGCGTCGCGGTCGGCCTGGACGGGAATGCCCAGAGCGTCCAAGTTCGTCAGAAGGTTCTCGAGGCTGGGTTGGGCCGTGCCGTTGGACAGCGGACCGAGTCCGGTATGCAGTACGTCGACGCCGAGTTCGGCGGCGATCAGGTAAACGTGTGACGCCGCGCCCGTCGTGGTGTGGCTGTGCAGTTCGAGGGTCTTGGTACCGGCGGCCGCTCGAACGCCCGGGATAAGTTGTCGGGTGCGCTCGGCGGTCAAAAGGCCGCCCGGGTCCTTGATGTAGACGCTATCCACGTAGTCGCTGGCGGCGTAGGCGCCAACGTTGTGGCTGTAGCGCGCGTCGGTGTGCACGGGGCTTTCGGTGAAGGTGACCGCGGCCACGACGATCTCGAAACCCTCCTCCTTGGCCCACTGGGCGACTCGCAGCAGCGCGTCGACGTCGTTCATTGGCTCGAGGATCTGTAGTCGACGTAGTCCGTGACGGGCCATCAATCGAAGCGCCATGCGCATCACCGTCTCGCTGGCCTTCTCCCAGGACATGAAGCGCATGCCGGTCGTTATCGCCGAGAGCGGGGTGTTCGGCGTGACGTCGCGCATCCGTGCGATGCGCTCCCACGGATTCTCCTTGTAGGTCTTGATGCCGACCGAGAGGTTGGTGGAACTGGTGAAATCAATCGCTTCGTATCCCACTCGATCCAAGAGTGGTCCGACCGCTTCGACCATGCCGGTCGTGAGCCCGGTGGCTCCCCACAGGCTCTGGTTGCCGTCGCGCAGACTGGTATCGACCAGTCGGATCGCCTTTCGCTGATGGCTCATCGAACGGACCCGATCTCTTGTTCGCGTCGTTGTTCCCAGGTGGGACCGAACCATGAGGTCGTGACGCCGCCTCGGATGAAATCGGGGTGAGAGAGCACAAAGTCGTGCAGCGAAAGAGTGGTCTTCACGCCCTCGATCACGACCGCTCGGGCCGCCGAGCGCGCCGCGGCGACGGCGGCGTCACGACTATGGGCGCGCACGATGAGCTTTGCCATCAAGCTGTCGTAGAACGGTGGAAAGACGTAGCCGCTCTCGAGTTGGGTGTCGACACGGATTCCCGGGCCCGATGGCCAGCGCAGCTGGTTGATCGTGCCCGGGCTCGGCCGGAAGTCGTTCTCGGGATCTTCGGCGTTGATCCTCAGTTCGATGGCCGTCGCGGGTGGTACCGGAGGAACGTCAGGAAGTTCGGGGTCCCGACCAAGGGCGAGGCGTAGTTGGGCGGCCACCAGGTCAATGCCGTAGGCCTCTTCGGTGACGGGATGTTCGACTTGGATGCGGGCGTTTACCTCCAAGAACACCACCGCCTTCGATTCGGTGTCCACGAGGAACTCGACCGTGCCCGCGCCGCGGTAGGCCAGCGCCTGCATGAGGGTACGCGACGCGTCGTGCAACAGGGCCCGGGTCGCGGCGGAGAGCCCAGGCGCGGGGCACTCCTCGATCAACTTCTGGTGGCGACGTTGCACCGAGCAGTCCCGGTCGCCGAAGATTTGTGCCCGGCCCTCGCCGTCGCCGAACACCTGTACCTCCACGTGTCGAGCGGCCGGATAGAACCGTTCGAGATACAGCGCACCGTTGCCGAAGGCCGCCTCGGCCTCGACCTTCGCCTGAGGGACCAGTCGGGCCAGTTCCCCGGCGCTCTCGACCAGGCGGATTCCACGCCCGCCGCCCCCGAAGACCGCCTTGATCAGCAGCGGGTAGCCCACGGATTCGCCGAGCCCCGCGACGTCGTTGACGTCGTCGATTTCTAACGCGGGCGCCACGGGCACCCCGGCCGCCACCGCCTCCCTACGAGCGCTGCTCTTGTCGCCGACGGCTCGCAGCGTCACTGGTCGAGGACCCGCGAAGGCGATGTTCTCCTCTTCGAGCAGTTCAGCCAACTCGGGCTGCTCGCTCAAGAAGCCGTAGCCCGGGTGCACCACCGTTGCCCCGGCCTGCAGTGCGGCGGTGGTGATCAGTTCGGGGCGCAGGTACGACTGGCCAGCCGGCGCGGGGCCGATCACGATGACGCGGTCGGCGAGTCGAGCGGCCGGGGAATCAACGTCGGCGGCGCTGACGGCCAGCACGGGACTCGCCCCGACGCGCCGCGAGGCCGCGATGATACGCACCGCGATTTCGCCCCGGTTCGCCACGAGCACTACGGGCGCCGCGCCCGACGTCGCGCGCTGCCCGTTGGTCACGGCGTGCCGGCTTCGGCGACGACGGCGAGGGCCTGGCCGTACTCGACCTGCTCGTGGTCGCGCACCAGAAAACTCGTGAGCGTGCCTTCGACTCCTGCGCTCACTGGGTTCATCAACTTCATGACTTCGATGATGCCGATGATCGTCTCGGATTTGACGCGCGCGCCGGGTTCGACGAAAGGGGGTTCACCCGGTGAGGGGCTGCGATAGAAGACCCCAATCATGGGTGAGAAGATGATGGTCCCCGTCGGATCCGCCGACGTCGCTGCGGATGCGTTCTGCACTGGATCGTTATCGGCGCCCACCGAGGGCTCTGGTGCGGTCCTCACCGGTGCGCTAAAAGTCCCGGAGCGAGAGAACTGCACCGAGACATCGCCAAAGGTGATCGACGCCGAGTCGTACGATCCCGAGTCCAGTTGGGTCACCAGGTCGAGAAGCTGCTGCCAGCTCGGTGCGGTGTTGTCAGTCACGAGTCGTTTCGCTTCGAGGCCTGTGAGAGGAAGCCCAGCAGGTTGGCCGTGGCCGACGGCGTGTTCTTGCCCTTTTCTTCCTTACGCTTTTTCCAATTGGTTTCCGGCCGGGCTTGCAGCAACATCACCTGAGAAGTGCCGTCGGCGTTGTGTTCGAGCGCCCATTCAATATCTTGGGGAGTGCCGTAGTGTTTTTCGACCTGGAGGCCGATCTCGGCTAGTTGGACAAGTTCGGCCTCGCTCAGACAGGGGACTTCGCGGCGCGACTCCTCGACCTCGCGTAACACCACCCCGACGCCGCTCGGATCCGGTACGTACTCGTGGGCCTTCGAGGCGATGCGGCTGCTCGTGACAGCCGGGCCAATCTTGCTCAGCCAGTATTCGTCGGGTGTCACTTCACCCGAGACGACGGCCTGGCCCAGACCCCAACTGGCGTTAATCGCGATGAGTGAGCGGTCACCGGTGCGCGGACTGACCGTGAAAGTGACGCCCGCGACGTCCGCGTGAGCCATCAACTGCACGGCCACCGAGATCTTGGACGCCTCGGCGGCGTCGGTCGCGCTCAGGCCCGAGCGGTACGCGATCGCCTGAGGGGTGTACAAGCTCGCCCAGCATTCGCGGACCTTCGCAATCACCTCATCCGCGCCGACGACCCACAGGTACGTCTCCTGTTGGCCCGCGAAGCTGGCGGTGTCGCCGTCCTCGTCGGTCGACGATGAACGAACCGCCACCGGAATCCGGTCCGGTTCTCCGAGCCCGCGTCGTCGCGCGGTCTCTCGAGAGAGCTCGAGATACGCGTCGCGGATCTGCTGTTCGATGGCGGGCGCCAGGTCACTTCCGAGGATCAGCGCGACCGCTTCATCGTGCGCTCGTTGCAAATCGGTGTTACTCGTGGCGTCGGCACCCAGCACGATGTTGAGCAGTCGTTGGCGCAGGTCGCCGGTGTCGCGAAAATCCTCGTACGCGTCCACGGTGACGGCGAAACCGTCCGGCACGGGCAGACCCGCCCGCACCATCTCGCCGAGACTCGCGCACTTTCCGCCCACCAATGTGCGGTCATCGGAGTTCAACTCCGCGAACTTCTTGGTGTAGTTGGCCAAGGTATTTCTCCGCGGATCAGTTTCCGTCAAGGATGGTCACCG
>JBEKWQ010000078.1:0-7387 GCA_049512875.1 Acidimicrobiales bacterium | reverse complement strand
AGGTGGTTGGTGTGACGACCGGGGGCAACGGAGTCTCAAGGGCGCTGTTGGGCGGTGGGTCCGCCGGAGTCAGTAACTGACTTCCAAAAATGTTGACGAGCATCTGCTGGGCCTCGGGCTGCTCGACGAACAACACGTCACCAATACCAGGGACCTGGCTGTCGGTGACGGGCAAAGTGTAGGTCAACATGTTCGCGGGATTGAGACCATGGAACTTCACCGCGAGTTCGATTAATTCGGTCAGCGTGAAATTGGTGTCGAGGGAGATCCCCTGGGGGATCTTCGAGAGGAACGTGTTGATGGTGAGTGGGTTGTAGAGGCCCTTGGCTCGACTGATCATCGCGCGCAAGAAGGCGTTCTGGCGGTCGATGCGGCCAAAGTCGCTGGTCCCGTCGTAGATCCATCCAAGGTTGTAAAGCTCGTTCGCGGAGGTGTTATTACCCGGCCAGACGCTGTCACCCTTGACGTTGTAATAGAAGTGACGACTACGAACGACCGCGAGGGCTTGGAACCCGGTCACCAGCTGACAGCCGGGATGCGAGATTGCGAGCCCCGAGTAGGGGTCGTGGGACGGATAGGGAAAGTCGAGGTACACCCCACCGATTGCGTCGGCGGCATTGATCATTCCGCCGAAGCTCACGACAATGGTGTGGGTGATCGGGATGCCGAAGTTCGCCGTGATGGTCTGGGCGAGCAGCGAGGGCCCGCTGGCGAAATTCACGTTGATGCGATTGAACTTGCCGTAGAGAGACTGGTTGGCGAGCAGCGTGGTCATCGTGTCGCGCGGAATCGACAACACGGTGACCGTACCCGCGGCGGGGTCGATGTGCATGATCTTTACCACGTCACTTCGCTGACCGGCGACCGAACCGCTCGACGCCCCCGTCTGTGCAGCGACTGCGCCCGTGAGACCCGCGCGCGAGTCCGAGCCGATCTCGAGGATATTGAACGGTTTGCCGGTCAATTGGGGCAGTTCGCCCACGACCTTGATTTTCTTGATCTGGTCGAAGCGCCACTGCGCGTAGAGGTAGCCACCGCCAATCACGCCGATGAGCAGAGCCACCAACACCACGAAGGTGATGATGACCCGACGACGAGTTCGCCCGGGTTTCCTGGTCCGTCTGCGGCGCGTGACACCATTGCTCGCGTCGACCTCGTCTCCGAGGGCCGCCAGACGGTGTTCGTTGGCGAGGGCGCGCCTCTTGTCGCGTCGCGAATCTCGCGAGGAGCCAGGGGGTACCCCGTTACTGCCGTCGGTCATTCATCAACTTTAGTTGCGGCAGAAAGGTAAGGAATCTAAGAATTAGTGACGCGAAAGGGTTCGTACCCGTCGCGCTCGAGAATCTCGGAAAGCTCCGGCCCGCCGGTCGCCACTACCTTTCCGTCGGTGACGACGTGAATCATGGTCGGCGTGAGTTCTTGGAGCAAGCGTCGAAAGTGCGTGATCGCGAGCACCCCGCAATTCCATTCGGTCGTGGCCGCCGACAACCGACGGGCGACGGCACCGAGCGCGTCCACGTCGAGTCCCGAGTCGATCTCGTCGAGGACCGCGAACTTCGGACGAAGGATCCCCAGCTGGACCATCTCGGCGCGTTTGCGCTCCCCGCCAGAAAGATCGACGTTGACGAAACGATCGAGCACGTCAGTTCGCAGTTCTACCCTTTGCGCCTCCTCACTCATCCGGCGTCGCAGGTCCGTCGGATCGGCACCCGCCGCGACGAGGAGATCGATCGGACGAACGCCGGGCACCGCCATGGGGTGCTGCATGGCCAGGATCAAGCCAGCGCGCGCGCGCTCGGTCGCGGATAGCGTCAGTAGTTCACGACCGTCCAGCGTGACCGAGCCATCCAGAATCTTGTAGCCGGGGTGACCACTCAACGCGTGCGCCAAGGTCGACTTACCGGACCCGTTGGGACCCATGATGGCGTGGACCTCACCTGACTGCATCGACAGGTCAAAGCCATTGAGCACTTCCTTGCCCGCCACCTCGACCCGCAGGCCCTGAATGCGCAGTGTCGACGTCACGGTACCGCCACCTCGAGCCGTCCGTCTCGCGAGCGCACCTCGTAGTGAGCGACCGGACGAGTGGCGGGAAACGACATCGGTGCGCCGTCGCTCAGCCGGAACATCGCGCCGTGCCGAGCGCATTCGATCTCGTGGGCCGCGACATTGACCTCACCCTCGGCCAGGCTGAAGTCCTCGTGACTGCAGCGGTCATCGAGGACGTACACGTCCCCGTCGATGCGCACGACGACCAGCACGAGCCCACCGACACGCACCTGACGGGCCTGACCGTCGACGAAATCCTCCAGGACCCCGATGTCGAGGCACTTCACGGCGCCACTACTTTCAGGCTCATCAACGCAGAGGTGACGTCGTCTTCGACAAGCGCCGCGAGACTACCGGGCAGGGTCGTCAACATCTCATTAAAGAAACCTTGGATCATGAGTCGCTCCGCGTCTGGGCGTGTGACACCACGCGACTCGAGGTACCAGCGCTGCAGTTCATCCAAGGGACCGACGCTCGAAGCATGGGCGCACATGACGTCGTTCTCTCGAATATCCAGATTTGGAACGCTGTCCGCGTGAGCGTGCGGCGACAACAGAAGATTGTGGTTCGTTTGACGCGCGTCAGTCCGCTTCGCGCCTTTTTCGATCTCAATGAGACCGGTATAGACCGAGCGCGACTCATCGGCCACGGCTCCCTTGGAGAGAAGTACCGACCTGGTGCGGCCGGCCTTGTGGAACTGGTGCGTTCGAAAATCATGCACCTGGTGACCCGATCCGAGGAACGTCGTGCGCAGCTCGTTCTCGCCACCGACGCCGAGCATTTCCGCGTCGTTGCGCGAACGGTTGTAGTGACCGCCCATACCAATGACCGCTTGGCTTAGTCGTGAGTCGCGGTGCAAGAGACCGGTCGTTCGAGCCACGTGCCACGCGCTCGAATCCAAGCGCTGGTAGGTGACCAGTTGCAGGGCGGCGTTGTCGCCGATCTCGTACTCACTCAAGGGAACCACGAGCGCGTCCACTCCACCCTCGAAGTACTCAATGACGGTCACGCTGCTCGAACGCCCGAGTCGCACGTGGGTGCGAGAGAACGACGACGAGCCGGTCGTCGAGTAAAGGACCACGATGGGTTTCGCCACCGCGACGCCGTCAGCGACGTCGATCACTGTCGTCGCGGGAGCGAGGGCCAGGTTCAAGACCGAAAAGGAGTCGTTCTCGTAGCGTTCGAGCGCCGAACCCCCGGCGAGTGTGGAACCGTCCTCGACACGCCGTACGTTCACCCCCTCGACGGTCGCCTCGCCCAAATTGAGAAATCCGTCGACGACACGAACCACGAAGCCGCTTTGTGAACAGAGTTGCGTGGCGAAATGGGAATCGGCCGGCTGAGTGGGCTCTCGAGTGACGACGAAATGGTCCAGGTCCAGCTCGTTCAATGGTGCGTAGCGCCATACTTCATCGGACGTGGTGGGAAGCCCGGCGTTGAGAAAACTTGACCACGCCGACTCGCGAACGCGCGGGTCGGGACGTTCGGAAATGAAGGAGAGGGCTGAATCAGCGAAGGTTTTCATAGTTTCCTGGACTAGAGCAGTGTAATGGTCGAAGGAGAAATTCCCTCGAACGACCTAGGCTGAGCCAAGTACGCGCTGGGAGGTGCGATGTCATTCAGCTCTGAGGTCTTGACACTTGAAGTAAATGATCACGTGGCCACGCTCTGGCTCGACCGCGAGGAGGCTCGCAACGCAATGGGCAGCGCCCTCTGGCGTGGTCTGCCCGACGCAGCGGCGCAAGTGGCGAGTGACCCGTCGATCCGAGTACTGGTCATTGCGGCAAAGGGTCCTCACTTCACGGTGGGACTGGACCTCAAGGAGTTCGGCGGGGGCTTCGCCGATGGTGTCACGGGAACGTCGACGTCGTCAAAGGCCGTGGCGAATGCCTCGAGTTACCAGACGGTGCGACGGATGCAGGACTCGGTCACGTCAATCGCCAAACTCTCGGTTCCCGTCATCGCCGCCGTTCACGGCTACTGCATTGGCGGCGGCGTCGACCTCATCACCGCCTGCGATATCCGACTGTGCTCGAGTGACGCCGTTTTTTCGGTTCGCGAGGCCAAAGTGGCGATCGTCGCCGACCTTGGCACGTTACAGCGGCTGCCGCGCATCGTGGGCGCGGGTCACGTGGCCGAGTTGGCCTTCACCGGCAAGGACATCGACGCAAACCGGGCCCTCGCGATTGGTCTCGTGAACTCGGTACACGGTGGAGGTTCAAAAGACGTCCTGATAGCCGCCTACGAACTCGCCCACGAGATTGCCGCCAACTCGCCGCTCGCCGTTCAAGGCACCAAGGCCGTACTGGCGGCCAACGACGGGCGAACGATCGAGGAGGGCTTGGAGTTTGTGGCGAACTGGAACACCCTGTACCTTCAAAGCAACGACCTGCGCGAGGCGATGATGGCGTTCTTAGAGAGACGGGCGCCCGCGTTCAACGGCGACTAACGCCGCCAGAACTTCCAGCCAGTTCGACCCTTTTTTTCCATCTCGTCAAGTTCTCGGCGACGTTCCTCAAGCAAGTCGGGAGCGACCGCGTTCACGATGTCACTCGCCATGTCCAGGATCTCGCGTCGCTGTTCAATGGGTACGTTCGATTCAGGTTCCTTCTCGACCGGCTTGTCCACCAGCGTTCCGTGGGACCATCCAACGTCGGCGAATCGCCGCTCGTAGGTGATGCAGTCAGCGGGACAGGACCACGGTTGATCGGGCGCGTTGCCGAGTACGCAGAAGCGCGCCACCTCACCGGACTTATAGGTCCGACTCTGAAAGTGCTTACACTCTTCACGCATTCCCATGGAAACAATTCTTTCACGAAACTCACTGCACCAGAATCACCGCTTCACTACCTACCGCAAACTCTTCGACCCGCTGGTTGATATCTCAAGAGGAGAACATCACCTCGGATTTTACCGGTCACGCGGGTCATGTTGACACGCGGACTTCAGTTCTCCAAGCGCACCTAGATCGACGGGCGACAAGAATTTGCACGTGTCCACGGCGGCAAATATCAGTCCGTCGACGACCTAACCGATCGAACCCTCCATTTGCAGTTCGATCAGACGCGACCACTCCACGGCGTACTCCATTGGCAACGTGCGCGTCACGGGTTCGATGAAACCATTCACGATCATGCCCATGGACTGACTCTCCGTCAGACCCCTGCTCATCAGGTAGAACAACTGGTCATCCCCGATCTTCGAGACCGTCGCCTCGTGACCAATCGACGCGTCCTGCTCACCCACTTCCATGTAGGGCTTGGTCTCGGACGTCGACTTCTCGTCGAGCAACAACGCGTCACACCTCACGAAACTCTTGGCACCAGTGGCGCCCTCTTCGACCTTCACGAGTCCGCGATACGTCGTGAGACCGCCATCCTTGGAGATCGACTTCGAGATGATCGTCGAGGTCGTCTCAGGTGCGCAGTGCACCATCTTGGCTCCCGCGTCTTGGATCTGGCCCGGTCCCGCGTACGCCACCGACAGCACCTCACCGGACGCCTTAGGACCCATCAAGTACACCGACGGGTATTTCATGGTCAGACGTGATCCAATATTGCCGTCGATCCACTCCACGTGGGCTTCCTCTTCGGCGCGCGCACGCTTGGTGACGAGGTTGTAGACGTTGTTCGACCAGTTCTGAATCGTGGTGTAGGTGATGCGCGACCCCTTCAGGGCCACGAGCTCGACGACCGCCGAATGCAACGAGTCAGTCGAATAGACCGGCGCCGAGCATCCTTCGACGTAGTGCACTTGACTACCTTCGTCGGCGATGATCAACGTGCGCTCGAACTGTCCCATGTTTTCGGTGTTGATGCGAAAGTAGGCCTGCAGAGGCTGGTCCACGTTGACCCCGGGGGGCACGTAGATGAACGATCCACCGCTCCACACTGCCGAATTCAGCGCGGCGAACTTGTTGTCGTTCGGTGGAATGACCGTACCGAAGTACTTGCGCACCAGGTCGGGGTAGTCGCGCACCGCGGTATCCATGTCACAAAAGAGGACTCCGAGACGTTCGAGGTCTTCGCGGTTGCGGTGGAACACGACCTCGGACTCGTACTGCGCGGTCACGCCCGCCAAGTACTTGCGCTCGGCCTCGGGAATGCCGAGCCGCTCGTAGGTGTTCTTGATCGCGTCGGGCAGATCTTCCCAACTCTGCACCTGGTTCTCGGTGGGCTTGATGTAGTAGTAGATGTCGTTGAAATCGAGATCGGGCATGCGATCCGCGAACCACGGCAGCATCGGCTTCTTCTCGAAACGCTTCAAGGCGTTGAGGCGGAAGTCCAGCATCCAGGGCTCTTCGCTCTTAATGCCCGACATCTCCCTGACGATCGCCTCGTTGATCCCTTTCTTGGGCTTGAAGACGGGAATCTGGTTGTCGGACCAACCTAATTGGTAACGACTGAAGTCCAGATTGTCGATGGTCATTGCGCTCCTCCGGGATTAACCCTATGGACATAGTAGTAACTATTCCGACGGTATGAGCAACAATCGCCCGGCCCACGGCCAGTGCCCGGCCCATCGGGTTCGGCCCTGGGCGTGGGCGCAGAACGCATGCTTCCACGATAGGTCACCATCTGGAGCCCTGTTGGGTGCGCGGAGCCTTCGGGCCAACTCTGGCAAAGTGGAGCAATGTCCACTGCTCCTCGCGCACCGCAACGTCCCCACTCGATCGAGCGACACGGTGACACCCGAATCGACCCCTACTACTGGCTGATGAACCGTGAAGACGAAGAGGTCCTTGAACACCTACGCGCCGAGAACGCCTTTCTCGCCGAGGCGTTGGTGCCCCTCAAGTCCCTCGAGAACGAACTTTTCGAGGAGATCAAGAACCGCATTGAAGAGACGGACATCTCAGTGCCGGTGCTGCGCGGTTCGTGGTGGTACTTCGAACGTACGCGCGAAGGACTCGACTACGCCATCAGTTGTCGCGTCGCGAGCACGCCGGGTGATTTCACCCCTCCGGTAATTGACCCGAGCGCGACGCTCGAGGGCGAGCAGATCATCCTCGATGAGAACGTCGAAGCACAAGGCCACGACTTCCTCTCGGTGGGCGTCCTCATGGTGAGTCCCGACGACCAGTGGGTCGCGGTGGGCACCGACTTCGAGGGTAACGAACGTCATCACCTCAACGTGCGTCCTCTAGCCGGGCAAGAACCGATCAACGACGAACTCGATGACGTGTACTACGGATTCGCGTGGGCCGGAGATAGCCGCCACTTCTTCTACACCCGAGTGGACAGCGCCATGCGACCCTGGCAACTCTGGCGTCACGAACTCGGCACCTCGTCCAGTGATGACGTGCTCGTCTACCAAGAGGACGACGCCCAGTTCAACG
>JBEKWQ010000077.1:0-7450 GCA_049512875.1 Acidimicrobiales bacterium | reverse complement strand
TGCCGTACTTGATTACCCGGCTACCCGGATGTTGGCTGCACTCCGGTAAATCCTTCGCGCCACTACCAAACGGTCGTCCTTTTGCCATACTCAACACCCTATCTGCGGGGTGTTACATAACCACTACTCAATCACACGGGGGACGCCGTCACTTTAATCGTGCGAGGGGCTCTTTCTCAGGTGCTCGAGGGCGAGGGTCTCTCCACGACCTACGAGGAAAGGACGTGACTCGCCACGCTGGCAACCGCCGTGAAACCCACTCAAGCGCCGTCAGTGAACCAACGAACGCAGTTCGTCCAGATCGGCGAAGCCACCGAGCGGCCACTCCACTTTCTCGAAGGAAACCGTCACACCCAATTCGTGTAGCACCGTCAGCAGTCGTTTGATCTGCTCGGTTTGCTTGCCACTCTCCATCTCCGAGAGGTACACACGCCGGATGCCGGTCCGGCGTGACAACTGTTCCTGGGTCAGGCCCGCCTCTGCCCGGTAGCGCCGGATCGCGTCGCCAATGGACGCGGGGGTCTCGATCTGTAGGGGTCCTTCGATTGCTCTCTTGCGGTTATTTGTCTCCATACTCAGTCAACGTACGCACGTTGGGATATGAGTCCATCATCCAGGTGAACCGTTCCCACCAGCCCAGACGACCCAAAACACTCCTAGTGCAAATGAACCAGTCGCACCACCGCGTCGAATCGGCCGAGCGAGGACGAAGCCCGAGACGTGCGAGCACCTCGTCGACGAATCCAAAACGCGAGCTTGCGTTACGGTCTAACTTGCCAGGAGTTCGATGGCGTGCGTGCGGCTCAGCGTCTCGCCCCAACCGGAGGTACCAGCATGGACCCACGAGTCATCGTCATCACCGGCGCCAGTGACGGCATCGGGGCCGAGGCCGCCCTCACCCTTCACGCCCGGGGCCATTCGGTCATCGTGGTCGGACGCTCACCGACCAAGACCGAACGCGTCGCCCGTGGTCTCGGCGTGCCCTTTTACGTCGCGGACTTCGCGGACTTGAGTCAGGTCCGAAAACTGGCGGCCGACTTGCGTCGCGACCTCAGGCGAATCGACGTGCTCGCGAACAACGCGGGCGGAATCTTCGGGACACGTGAGGTCACCGTCGACGGCCACGAGAAGACCATGCAGGTCAATCACCTCGCACCTTTCCTCCTGACCCACGAGTTGATGGACGTCCTGGTCGCGAGCCGCGCCTCGGTCCTCAACACCTCGAGCATTGCGGCCAAGGTCTTCAGTCGTTTTGATATCAACGACCTCGAGGGGACCACGCACTACTCGCCGCGCGTGGCCTACGGCAACGCAAAATTGGAGAACATCTTGTTCACGTTCGAACTGCACAAGCGCTTCCACGACCAGGGCATCTCAACGGCCGCCTTCCATCCGGGCAACGTGGCGAGCAACTTCGCCAACGACACGAACAGCCTCATGCGCTACGTGTACCACACGCCACTTCGAAAGCTCTTCCTCGTCTCGACCACCAAGGGCGCGGACAACCTGATCTGGCTCGCCAGCGGTACACCGGGTACGGACTGGCAGTCCGGCAAGTACTACATCAAGCACGCGGTCTCCAACGCACTCGACCCCCAGGCCCGCGACCCCGAGATCGCCCGTCTCTTGTGGGAGAAGTCGCTCGCCCTGATTGGCGCCTAGGGCCTCCGTGGGACCGGACAGACAACTGCGCTGTCGCGCGACAGCGCCAAGGTCGATGACCTCGCCCACTAGCCTGACGATTCGAAGTTCTTTTCGCTGAACGCAAGGTGACCTTTTTCATGGCCCCACCCACCATCCGACGCTCGTATCGGGCGACCTACGCCGTCCTCGCCCTCGCCGTGGCGGGTTTCGCGCTGCTGCAGTCGCTCGTCATACCAGTGCTGTCGACGGTCCAGGCGGGACTGCACACCTCTCAGAACACGGTCACGTGGGTGCTCACGGCCTACCTCTTGTCGGCGGCGATCTTCACGCCGATCATGGGGCGCCTCGGTGACATGTACGGCAAGGAGCGTCTGCTCGTGCTCACCTTGATCGCGCTCACGTTGGGCTCGCTACTGGCCGCGGTGGCGAGCTCGATCTCGGTGATGATCGTGGCGCGCGCCATCCAGGGAATCGGTGGTGGCGTCCTGCCCTTGTCCTTCGGTCTCATTCGTGACGAGTTCCCCAAAGAAAAGGTTCTCGGCGCGATCGGCGTCATCGCGGCGCTGGCCGCCGCGGGCGGTGGCGTCGGTATCGTGCTCGCGGGACCCATCGTCGACGCGCTCGACTACCACTGGTTGTTCTGGATCCCCATGATCGTGATGGCCTTTGGCACACTGGCGGCTCACTACGTGATCCCCGAGTCCGACGTGCGTACTCCGGGAACGTTGAGTTGGCCCGGCGTCGTGCTCTTGTCGCTCTGGCTCGTCGCACTGATCCTCGCGATCAGCGAGGCGCCGACCTGGGGTTGGGGCTCGACGCGCGTGATCGGTCTTCTCGTTCTCGGGACCGTGGTCGCGGCGGCGTGGGTGTTCGTCGAAGCGCGTTCGACGCATCCGCTCATCGACATGAAGATGATGCGCATCCCCGCGGTGTGGACCACGAACCTCGTGGCCCTGTTGCTGGGCGTGGGCATGTACGCGGTCTTCGCCTTTCTCCCGGAGTTCCTCCAGACTCCGCGATCGGCCGGCTACGGCTTCGGGCTGAGCATCACCAAGTCGGGGCTCATCCTCTTGCCCGCCAGCGTGTTCATGTTCGTCTTTGGCATGCTGTCGGGTCGACTCTCGAGACGCTACGGCAGTAAGTACGTACTGGTCGCCGGCTTGTTCGTAGGTATCGCGAACTTCGCGATTTTGACCTTCGCGCACGCCGCGCAGTGGGAGATCCTGCTCGCCATGGTCATCGAAGGCGTCGGCTTCGGCCTCGCGTTCTCGTCGATGTCCGCCCTCGTCGTGGTCGCGGTGCCCCCACACCAAACGGGCGTCGCCAGTGGAATGAACGCGAACATTCGAACGATCGGTGGTTCCGTCGGCGCCGCGGTGATGAGCAGCATCGTCACCTCGGGGGTACGCGCGGGCGAAGTCCCACGCCAGTCGGGCTACACGCACGGATTCGCGCTGCTCACCGTCGCCGCGATCGCGGCCACCGTCGCCGCCTTCTTCGTGCCAGGTCGGCTCCGGGCGCCCGCCCTCACGACCGAGGCGACGTTGCCCCACGGCGAATTGGGCATGGTCGCCGCGGGCACGCTCGCGGGCGACGAGTCCGAGTAGGCCGCGATCACACCGAGGGTGACGCACGTCTCGCTGACGATTGACGGCGGGCCGATGCCCGAGGGCGGCGACGTACTTTGAAGTCACGGAAAAGGCGGAAAGTCAAGTGCACAGCGACGATTTCGAACGCGGATCAACCCACGTTGCCGGCCCTTGAAGGAGGGCGGGACAGAACACCCGCGGGTATAGGGTAAAGGAGAGAGTTGTAGGTGTCGGAGTGCCGAAACCCCAGCTCCACCAGCATGTCGCTCCGGACCTCGGTGACCAGTCAAAAGCAGGTCACGACGATGAGCGAAGCCAAAGACGCGAGAAGCGTCACACCGGTGCCCGGGTCAACAGCGAACACGAACGGCGATGAAAACCTGAGTGACTATCTCTTCGACGCCGAAGCCCCAGACGCGAGCCGACGATTCTCGGCCAGGGCCCAAGTGGGCAAACAGAATGGTCCCCACGCGGAAATCGCTCGCCGGATCCTGAACCGGTTGTCGTTCAACGACGATCCAGACGCGAATCATCAGGTCGGGACCTAGGTTCGCGTGAAACCGCGACCTCGTTGGTCAGACGCCTCGTACTTCGCACTTAGGCCCGTGACCTTGAGGTTGTCGACAATTCGCTCAAGGCGCCCGGGGTTGGGCGCGCGCGCGATCACTGGCGCAATCGCGTGAGGACGAAGGTCCCCTACCCAGGCGTGACCGTGGGCGACGCTGACCTGCGCGTCATTTGCGACTCGGTGCCGTGCGTGATGTGGACGTCGTCGCCGCGCGGTACGAGTCAGTACCTGAACGACCTCGGCGTGGCCTATACGGGTTACTCCCCCGCGGACGGCTTCACGTGGGACTGGTTCTTTTTCGCACATCCCGACGACGCCAAGCAAGCTCGAAAGCAGTGGAGGGTCGCGATCCATGACTCGTCACCGTTCTCTTGTCAGTACCGCGTGCGACGATTTGACGGGAGTTACCACTGGCACGTCGTGAAGGCTCGACCGGTCAACGACCCAAACGGCAACGTGCGAAATTGGCTCGGGACCGCGACCGACGTGGATGACGCGGTGTCGAACCAGGCGTCTCTCGAGTCCGTCACTCACGACGCTCGCGAGGCGTCGGCGATACTCACGATGATTATGGACGACGCGCCCGTGGGTATTGGCTTCGTGGACCGAGACCTTCGTGTCAGGCTCATCAACGAGGAATTGGCTTCGATCACGCTGTCCAGCGTGGACGAGCGTGTGGGCCAACTCGTCGCCGAGGCCCTTCCCACGGTATGGAGCCAAGTTGAGCCGGCGCTGCGTCGGGTTCTGAGCGGCGGGCCCGCCGAACTCAACCACGAAATAAGAGGGCCTTCCAGGACGGACTCGAGTCGCAGCCACAAGTGGAGAGCGAGTTACTACCCCGTCCTGGTCGACGATGAGATAATCGGTGTCGGCGCGGTCGTGGTGGACGTCACGGCCCAACTCGACATGGAAACCCAGCGCCTACGACTCGCCACGATCGTCGAGGGTTCGGGAGAAGCCATTTTCGGTTCCGACGGCGACGGCACGATTACCAGTTGGAACGCCGCCGCTGAGCGTCTCTTTGGAATAGCGGCCAACGCGATCATCGGCAAGAAACTTACGAGCGTGCTCCCGCCACAGCAGTACGCCGACGCCAGGGCGGTACGCAAGCGAGTGTTCGCCACCGGCGTGCCCGAGCGCATTGACGTCATGCACCTCACCAGGAACGGCTTACCGATCGACGTACAAATGACCGTTTCACCCTTGAAGGACGCGAGCGGTCAAATCTTAGGCATCTCGAGAATCGCTCACGACGTGACCGAGCAACGCGCCGCCGACGCGAAACTTCGCGAGAGCCAACGCCAACTGATCGAAACTCAACGAATTGCTCACGTGGGAGGCGTACAGTACGACGTCACCCAGGAACTCATGACGTGGTCAGATGAGATGTACCGCATCCTTGGTCTCGACCCGGCGCTCAGTCCAAGCACCGCGCTCTTCGTTTCGTGTATCCATCCCGATGACGTCGCGCGTGTCCGCGAAACGTGGTTCAACGCCACGATCCACGGCGTTCCATTCGAACTCGATTTTCGTATTGTGCGCACGGGGGACGAAGTGCGCTACCTCAAAGCGCGTGCCGAGATCCAGTACAACGCGAGTGGCACGCCCATCACGATGGCGGGCACCCTCAGTGACGAGACCGAGCGGGTCGCCCTCGAACTCGATCGCCAAGGTCTAGAACTGCGCTTTGAGGCCGGTTTTGAACAGTCGGCCATCGGCACCGCCATTGTTGACCTCCAGGGCCGCGCGGTTCGAATCAATCAGGCGGTCTGCGATCTGCTCGGTCGACCCAAGGAGGATTTAGTCGGGCGACGATGGGCCCAATACACCCACCCCGATGACATTCCACTGATGGACATCCTGGTCGAGAAGTTAGCCGCGGGTGAATCAACCTACGCCGATGAACGTCGCTACGTACGCCCGGATGGCTCGGTCGTGTGGGCGGCGACCCACGTGAGCATCGTTCGCGACAGTGACGGGACTCCCCTGTACTTCTTCAGCCACCTATTGGACGTCACCGATCTAAAGAAATTGGGCAACGAACTCGCTCACCGAGCAATGCACGACGAACTCACTGGACTGCCGAACCGTGCCCTGCTCGCCGACCGTCTGGATCAAAGTCTCGCTCGCTCCTCGCGCAACCATAAACCCGTCAACGTCATGTTTCTCGATATCGACAATTTCAAAGAGATCAACGACTCCCTCGGCCACTCCGCGGGCGACGAACTCTTGGTCCACGTTGCCGGTCAGATTCGTGGCGCCATTCGACCCGATGACACGGTCTCGCGCTTTGGGGGCGACGAGTTCGTCATTGTCTGCGAGGGTGCCAGCGACGCCGAAGTCGGCACGATCGGATCTCGAGTTCTAGAGGCCGTCAAAATACCCGCACAACTGGGTATCGGCGAAGTTCGAGTCACGGGCAGCATGGGTATAACGACGTCGGTACTCAACTCCACTCCCGAGACCATGCTCCAGTCCGCTGACTTCGCGATGTACCGGGCGAAGGGGCTCGGGCCAGGCAGCATCGCCGTTTACGACGAAGCCCTGCACGAGAAGGCCGAGGAGCGCTTGGCCACCACGGCGTCACTGTCCCAGGCACTGGAGCGAAATGAATTCAAGGTCTACTACCAGCCCGTGATCAACATCTGGACTGGCGAATTGGAATCCGCGGAAGCGCTGCTCAGGTGGGAGCACCCCAGTGGCGTACTCGTGAGCCCCGATGACTTCGTCTCGATCGCCGAACACTCTGGCCAGATCATTCCCATTGGCGCGTGGGTCTTGGAAGAAGCGTGCAACCAGTTGGTCCAGTGGCAAACAATGCGAAAGGGTATGCGCGTGGCCGTGAATCTCTCGGTTCGCCAGGTCCTCAACCCAGACATCATCGCGACCGTGCGAGACGCCATGGCGAGATCACAGACGTCACCCTGCGATGTCTCCCTGGAACTTACCGAGAGCATCTGGATGGAGGACATTGTCTACTGCGCGAAAATACTGGCTTCGTTCAAGGAACTGGGCGTCGGGCTGGTGATCGACGACTTCGGTACCGGTTATTCGTCACTCAGTTATCTGAAGATGTTCCCCTTCGACGCCGTGAAAATCGACCGATCCTTCGTGGACGGTCTGGGCAGGGACTCCAACGACTCCGCACTCGTCGCAGCCATCATCGCCATGTCCAAGGCGCTCAATCTCGACGTCACCGCCGAAGGCGTGGAAACGAGAGAGCAACTTACGCTGCTCAAGGAGCTCTCCTGTCAGCGCGCGCAAGGCTATCTACTCGCCATGCCCATGCCCGCGGACGAACTCACCCAGTTGATCCAAGACGGCTACCGCTGGCCCGTGGACGAATTGACCCCAAGGATGAGTACGCGAGACAAGAAGTAGTCGCGACGAGCTGACCTCGATGCACCAGTGTTTCACTCACGCGAGGAGTCCAAACGCGGTTTTTGTGGACGTTCGCGGTTCGAATGGCTGGGACCGGCAGGCTCTGTCACAGCCCATCACTACGTTCGCACTATGTTCGCGAGCCGCACTGACCTAAACGATCGCCAGCGTGAGGCGGCCTCGTTTGGCGACCAGCCCCTGCGCGTCATCGCCGGACCGGGCACCGGCAAGACCACCACCTTGACCGCGCGGGTCGAATATCTCCTCG
>JBEKWQ010000076.1:0-7474 GCA_049512875.1 Acidimicrobiales bacterium | reverse complement strand
GAGACGCCCGCGGACCTCGCGGGCGCCCAACTCGTCATCGACATCCTGAGCGCCATGATCAAGGCCGGGGGTGTCCGTCTAGGCGAACACGTCGACCTCTACCGCAGCGCTCTCGCCGAGGTCCAACAGGTTTTCGTGCGCGCGGCCCAACCGGCGAAGAGCACGACCTCAGGTGGTGGCCCTGAAGTTGAAGGTGAGACACAAACCGCCGAGTGAGCTTTGCGACGTCGTCATCTCGCCGTTCATCGCCGCACTCAAGTCGGCCATGATGCTCATGCCCAGGCCCGAGCCGCCCGATTCGCGGCTTCGCGACGGGTCGAAGCGTCGGAAGCGCTCCTGACGTTGTCCGTACACCGGTAGTCCCGGACCCCCGTCCTCGACGCGAAGCTGTACGCTCGCGCCAACGCGACCCAGCGTGACGCGAACCGGAGCGTCATCGGGGGTGTGACGAGCGACGTTACTCAGGGCGTTGGTCATCATGCGATCTACGAGGTCCAGTCGCGCGCTCAATTCGAGGCCCGACTCAATGTCGCTTTCGACGACCCGCGCGGGGTGGTCGTCGCGGAATTCTTCCACGCCCGCACGCACCACGTCGCTCAAGGGAACGCGTTCAACGTTGCCGGGTGGAAGTTCACGGATCTCGGCGAGCAGCAAGAGGTCACTCACCAGGACCTCCATGCGAAGGATCTCCCTTTGCATTCGCTCGATGGCCCGCGCCAACTGCTCGGCCGAGACCTCGGGGCTGGCGATGAGTTCGGTGTAGCCCTTAATGACCGTGAGTGGCGTGCGCAGTTCGTGGGACGCGTCGCCAATGAACAGCTGCATGGACTCCGCGTGGCGCGACTCCACTTCAATCTTCTCCTGGAGCGTGCGAACCATCGTCGCCAGGGCGCGTTGCAGTTCGCGCACGTCCTTGCTGCCACGATTGGGCGGCACGGTCTCATAGGTCTGGCCTTCGGCGACGTCGGACGCGAAGCCAATGAGCCCTTCCATCGTGACCAGGTCGCGACGCATGAAGAGCCGAGCGACCACCACCATCGCCAGGGCCGCCAACACCGCGGCCAGGGCGACTCGCAGGATCAACTGTTGGTTCGAGCGGCTGATGCTCTTGGTCGAGGCGGCGACGAGGAGGAAGTCACCTCCGCCGATGTTGAGCGACCGGACACGAAATCCGGGCAGGTTGGACTCGCTGACGACCGAGGACAATGAGTTGTGCACGTCCGCGAGGGTGGGAGTGGCTCTCAAGGGTGTGTTGGCACCGATGAGCTGGGTCACGCTCCCGTCGGGATAGACGACGTCCAGGGTGAGGTCGAAATTGTTCTTCTGATCGACGTTGATCGCGTCACTGAGCGCCTCGTTCGGGGTGCCGATGCCGCTCTGGACCACCGCGTTTACCGTTTGATCCAGGTTGCTGAAGGCCGAATGCGTGCTCGAGTTGACCGCGTACCATCCCACCGAGAGTGCCACCACCGTGGTGATGACGATGAGCAGAATGGTCAGGCGCGTGGCCAGCTTCACTACTTGGTGCTTTCGTCAACCAGTTTGAATCCGACTCCACGTACCGTGGTGACCGGCGCGAAGCCATCGCGGTGGACCTTTCTACGTAGGTACGACACGTACGTATCGAGCACCGACGTCTCAGAGTCGAAATCGATGTTCCACACCTCGCGCAGGAGTTGTTCGCGAGTGACCAGTCGATTCTTACGCTCCATGAGCACTTCAAGAAGACGAAATTCCGTGGCCGAGAGTTCAATCGGCTCTTCATCGAGAAACACTTCGTGGCGGTCGACGTTCATCGTAAGTCGCCCGCACTCGTAGTGCACGTCGTCGTCGCCCGGCATCGCCCGGCGCAGGATGGCCTTCACCCTCAAGAGGAGTTCTTCGAGGCTAAAGGGCTTGCGCACGTAGTCGTCGGCCCCGTAGCGCAGACCTTGGGCGACGTCGTCGTTCGAATCTCGCGCCGAGAGCATCAGGACCGGGGTCTCGGTGTCGTGTTCGCGAAGCTTGGACAAGAATTCGAATCCGTTCATGCTCGGCATGTTGATGTCCACGATGCAAAGGTCGGCGCGATGCCGGTGCAACATCTCAAAGGCCTCGACGCCGTTCGCGGCGGTCTCGGTCTCGTAGCCAGCGATCCTCAAGGCGTCACAGAGCAAGTCCCGGACACCCGGCTCGTCGTCAACCACCAGTACCGTCGTCATCATTCTGCCCTCATGAAGTGAGCGTACCTTTTGTGCGCCAGCCGATTGCTCACGCAGCGGCCAAAGAGTTCACAGAGAACGCTCCTACGTCCCACAGCAATTTCACAACTTTGGTCGATACGCTAGAGAACGTCCGTTCGAAAGGGGATCCGATGAAGAAGTCACTTCCTCGTACGATCGCCTCTCTGTGCATGTGCGCGACACTCTTGTTCTGTGCCTCCGCAGCTTCTGGTGCCCCCTTGGGGCGGTCGAACCACGGCGCAAAGACCACCACGACCTTCGGCCCGTGGAAGACCTACCGCCAGGCACTCGCCGCCTACGTCGCCGCGCGCAAGACGATCGCCGAGACCTTTCGCGCCGCGGTCCAAACCGCTAAGTCGACCTACTTCGCCGCGCTCGCTTCGGCGACCCCCGCCGAACGCAGCACCGCGAGGGCCGCGTACGAACTCGCCATCGCCCAGGCCGCGGCGACGCGCAGTTCGGCCTTGATCAGTCTCGGGAACCCGCCGGTACGACCCAGTTAGTTCGACGTAACTCGGCGACACGTGTCGCCCAGCAGCGTGCGACTCCTTCTAGCGCCGAAACGGTGCCACGTCGACCACCTCGTCGTACCCGAGGTGACCCACCGCCCTCGTCGCACGTGCGCGCACGCCCACGGCAATCGTTCGCGAGCCGTCCAGGATATTGACGCAGTGAAAATACAAGGACTCGCCGCGGTGATCGCGAAACACACCGTCACCTCGGGCATCGTCAAAGGCGGCAATGACTCCTTCGATCATGTCGTGCGAGACAAGGAGCCCTGACGAAGTAGCGACACCATCTCGAGCGCGGTGAAAGCGGCTTCGCGACCTTTATTGGTCTCATTGGGTAGCGAACGCTCGAGTGCCTGCTCGACCGTGTTGACCGTCAGCACCCCAAAGACCACGGGCACGCCACGGCTCAACTGCACGTCTTGGATACCGCGTGCGCACTCGCCCGCCACCACGTCGTAATGTCCCGTCTCGCCTCGAATCACCGCACCGAGCGTGATCACCGCGTCCACTGGTCGAGTCGCGCTCGCGAAAGCTCGCGCCAACAAGGGCAACTCAAAGGCGCCGGGTGCCCAGGCGAGCGAGACGTCACGACGGTCGACGCCCGCCTCGTCGAGCACGTCCAGTGCACCGGCGAGCAGTCTGGTCGTTATTCCGCCGTTGAACCGCGAACACGCGATGCCCACCCGCAGGCCGCGGCCGTCGTGGATGCCTTCGAGATACTCACCGACCCTCGCGCGCAGGCTCTCGCCGACGGACGAATCGAACTTCGTCTCACTCGACGTCGTCATCGAGGCCTCCGAGTAGGTGACCCATTCGTTCACGCTTGGTGCGCAAGTAGTCGATATTGAACTCCGTGGGACGGCTCTCGAGGGCGACTCGTTCGACGATGTTCAGCCCGAAGCCCTCGAGACCGCCGTACTTCGAAGGGTTGTTGGTCATCAGGCGCATGGTCGTCACGCCGAGGTCAACCAGGATCTGCGCGCCGATACCGTACTCGCGTGAATCGACCGGCAATCCGAGCTCAAGATTTGCGTCGACGGTATCATGACCGTCCTCTTGGAGGGCGTACGCGCGTATCTTGTGGCCCAGTCCGATGCCTCGACCTTCGTGGCCACGCAAGTACACGACGACGCCCGTGCCTTCGGCGGCGATCTTGGCCAACGCCGTGTGCAATTGGGGACCACAGTCACAGCGCAACGACCCCAACGCGTCACCGGTCAGACATTCCGAGTGCACCCGAACGAGCACGTTCTGCGCGTCACTGACGTCGCCGTACACCAGCGCCATGTGCTGTTCACCATCGAGGACGTTCTCGTAGACGAAGGCCTGGAATTGGCCGAACTCGGTGGGCAACGACGCTTCGGCGATGCGCTTGACGAGTTTCTCGTGGTGGCGCCGGTAACGAATGAGGTCCGCGATGGTCACGATCGGCAGCGCGTGGTGCCGGGCAAACTCTTCGAGTTCGGGTAGTCGGGCCATGCCGGTCTTGTCGGCGGTCACCACCTCACAGAGCACGCCCGAGGGATACTTGCCGGCGAGTCGACAAAGATCCACGGTCGCTTCAGTGTGACCAGCGCGCTTGAGTACTCCCCCCGTGCGGTAGCGCAGCGGAAAGATGTGACCGGGACGATTGAGGTCGCTCGGTCGCGTGGTGGGGTCGATCAACGCGCGCACCGTGGCCGCGCGGTCACTCGCCGAGATCCCCGTGGACGTTCCGTGGCGAACGTCCACGGTCACGGTGAAGGCGGTGCGTTGCGCTTCGGTGTTCGCCACCACCATGAGGGGCAGATCGAGTTCGTCGGCCCGCTGGGACTCGAGCGGCACACAGAACACGCCCGACGTGTGTTCGAGGAAGAACGCCATGCTCTCGGGCGTGACGTCCTCGGCGGCCATGATCAGGTCACCCTCATTCTCGCGATCCTCGTCATCGACGACCACGACCATCCCGCCACGCTTTATCTGGGCAATCGCTTCTTCAATCGTTGACAGCGCCATCAGACCTCCACGTCCACACGTATATCTTCGCCGATTCTCGACACGTCCACCACCCGTCCCCGGCGAAGCGTGCCAATGGTGGGAGTCGACATGGTCTTTAAAGCGCCGAGGGTGCCCGAGGCACCCGCGAAAGCGGGCGCTTGGTACCACACCACGTGATTGACCAAGCCCTGCTCGAGGAACTCACTCGCGGTCGTCGGACCCCCTTCGACGAGTAGCTGGAGCACGTCGTGCTCACCGAGTTCGTCCAGTACGAGGCCGAGTTCACCGCTTCGCTCGAGACACGGTCGGACTCGGGCGTTTTCGGGCACGGCGCCGAGCACCACGCGCAGCGGCTCGATGATGATGTCGTCCAATCGAGCGGTGAGGACCGGGTCGTCGGTGCGCACCGTACCCGCGCCCACGAGGATCGCCTGGCTTTGGGCGCGAAGCACGTGCGCGTCTCGGCGCGCCGCTTCACCCGTGATCCACTGACTCGTTCCATCCGACATGGCGACGACCCCGTCGAGCGTCGAGGCGATCTTGAGCACTACGTAGGGACGTCCCGTGCGCCGGTGCCACAGGTACGCGGCGAGTTGCTGGCGCACGAGGGCTTCTTCGATCCCCACCTCAACCTGCACCCCCGACGCCTTCAGCAATTCAACGCCCCGGCCCGAGACTCGCGAATCGGGATCGAGCGTGCCGATCACGACTCGGGCGACACCCGCCGACACGATCGCCTCCACGCAGGGACCCGTTCGTCCCACGTGACAGCACGGCTCGAGCGTGACCACCATCGTGGCACCTCGTGCGTTCTCCCCCGCTCGGCGAAGCGCCACGATCTCGGCGTGGGATTCGCCGGGCGCTTGGGTATGACCCTCGCCCACGACGACGCCCTGGTCGTTGACCAGAAGTGCCCCCACCCAGGGGTTCGGTGGCGCGTGCAGTCGCGCTTTCTCCCCGGCTTCAATAGCCATCAACATGTACTCGTGGGGTGCCAGCGCCATAAATTCAGCTTCGAGCGGCCTCTCGCAACGCGTGCGCCGCTTGGAGCGGCTCGGGGGCCGCGAAGATCGCCGAGCCCGCGACCAGCACGTTCGCGCCGGCCCCGACCGCGACGCGCGCCGTTCCCATGTCGATCCCACCGTCGACCTCGATGTCGACGGCCAGGCGTTGCTGGTCCACTTCGTGGCGAGCGTTCGCGACTTTGGGCATCACGTCAGCGATGAAGGATTGGCCGCCGAAACCTGGAAACACCGTCATCAAGAGCAGTAGATCGATGTCGCCGAGGAACGGCGCCACTCGATCAAAGGACGTATCGGGATTGGCGGCCAACCCGATTCGAAGGCCTAAGGCGCGAGCGTCTTGGATAAGGGTCTCGGTACCCCCCACTTCGACGTGGACCGTGCAACCGTTCGCGCCCGCCTTCTGGAAAGCCTCGAGATAACGCCCGGGCTCGGTCATCATCAGATGACAGTCAAAGAAACGCGTGCTGTAGGCGCGCAACGAACGAACCACCGGCGGTCCGATCGACACGTTGGGCACGAAGTGCCCATCCATCACGTCCACGTGCAGCCAATCGGTCTCGGCGTCCACTTCGTGCACGCGCGCGGCGAGTTCGCCGAAGTCCGCCGCGAGGATTGAAGGGGCAATCCGAAGGGCACCGGGCGGACCAGGATCTATTGTTGTCACAATTTCAGCCTAGGGCGTCGACCTCGTCCTCAAGACCACGACGACGTCGGCGAAAGGCGCGCGCCCGACCACCACGCGTTCGCGCCCATAGCGCGTGAGCCTTCGACCTGGACCTCGTCGAGTGCGTACGCACCGTCGGCGGAGTGAAGCACCACCTCACCGCCCTCGTAGGTGAGAGTCCCGGCGGGAGCGTGAGAAGCGACCACGTGCCCGCGCAGTACCCGGACCCGACGACCCGCCACGAAAAAGAATGCCCGCCCGAGTCGCACGGTTCGCGCGAGCAACACCGCCGTCTTCGACGGTTCGAGGTGAAAGGTGTCACTGGTGAGTTTCTCTGCGTAGGTCGGCTCGCCGACTTGGAGAACGGGATGTTCGAGCAGGTCGCGCGAACCCAAGACCTCAACGAGCAGTGCCGCCCCCAACCTCGCGAGTTCGTCCAGAAGATCCGCGGCGCTCTTGTCGTCGACGTCCGTGCTCGCTTGCGCGTGTAGCGGTCCGGTGTCGAGGGATTCTTCGAGTGACATGACGCACACGCCCGTGCGCTCGTCACCCGCGAGGATCGCCCGTTCCACGGGCGCCGCACCGCGCCAACGCGGCAGCAGGGAAAAATGAACGTTGAGCATTGGGGTGTGCGCAAGCACCGACGCAGGGATGAGCGCCCCGAACGCTACGACCACCCCGCGGTCGGCATCGAGACCTTCGAGTTCCTTCATTGAGTGACCCACGCGAAGACCGAGGTCGAGGGCGGCCTGCTTGACCGGACTGGGTGAGAGCGACGAGCCACGACCACGCTTACGGTCGGGACGAGTGATCACCAGGGCAACCTCGTGGCCCGCACCCACCAGCGCCTCGAGTGCGGGCACGGCGGCGCTCGGCGTGCCGAGGAACACGAGCCGCATTTAGTTCTCGAGCAGAAGGTTGAGACCGTCGGGATCGCTGTTCGCGAGCGCGACGTTACGCGCTCGCAGGATCTTCTTTGCTTCGCGACGCTGATCGTCGTCGAGGCGCTCGATCAATAGGACGCCATTCAGGTGGTCCATCTCGTGTTGGAAGATTCGCCCTTCGAACTCGTTT
>JBEKWQ010000075.1:0-7524 GCA_049512875.1 Acidimicrobiales bacterium | reverse complement strand
GTCCGGTGCACGCCCTACTGACACCATTACTCCACTACGCCGCAACGATTGGCTACGTGATCGCTTTTGGAGAGTTGGCCATTGGCCTCGGTATCTTGGTCGGGCTCTGGACTAGGGTCGCGGCCATTGGCGGGGCGGTCCTCTCGTTCATGTTGTTCCTCACCGTGAGTTTTCATTCTTCGCCCTACTTCACTGGAGCTGACATCGTCTTCTTCTTCGCGTGGATGCCCTTTGTCATCGCGGGTGGCGGTTCGCGACTTTCGATCGACGGCTGGTTCGCCGCACGCGCGGATGCTTCAGGCACTGGCTCATCGCAGTTCGTGCCCATCGAGTTCGCGCTGGTTCAGCGCATGTGCGGAAACTTCTCGAACAACACCTGTCGCGCCCGCGCGGGCGCCGCGTGCGACGCGGCATTCTGTCCCGTCTTGATCGGTAGTCCGCAACGAGGGTCGAGCACCGGCGCCGACGGGGTCGATCGTCGTGCTCTCGTGCTCGGTGGTGCGGCCGTCACCGCCGTCGTGCTCGGCGTGGGAGCCAAGGTAGTCGGCGCGCAGCTGAACCACGCGAGCACCGCGTCTTCGACCAGTTCGCAATTGTCACTCGGCACCACTACGACGGCACCCCCTTTGACCACCACGACGGTTCCGCCAACCACCACGACGAGCCACGCCAACGCCGCCACGACCACGACGAGCGAGGTGACCACGACCACTGAAGCGACCACCACGACAACTGCTCAGCATCTCGGGACCCTGCTGGGAAAGGCGAGTGTCATCTCGGTGGGCAAACCGGGGACGTTTACGGTGCCCAGTTCGGGCGACCCGGCGATCGTGTTTGAACTGGCCCCGAAGGACTACGTGTCCTACGACACGGTCTGCCCACATCTAGGTTGCACGGTGCAGTACGCACCGTCGGCCAATCTCATGATCTGTCCGTGCCACGGTTCGCAGTTCAAAGTGAGCGACGGTGCGGTGCTGAATGGCCCGGCACCCCGTGGTTTAACCAAGCTCGATGTCGTCGAGGGGAATGACGGTAACCTCTACCTCAAATGAGTGAAGGTCCGCGCCGAGTCCTCGTCATTGAGGACGATTATGACCTCTCGCGCGCAGTCGCGGATCTGCTCGCCGACGACGGCTTTCTCGTAGACCAACGCTACGACGGCGAGAGCGGACTCGCGCGCGCACGCGAAGAGAACTTCGACGTCATCGTGCTCGACATCATGATGCCGCGTCGCAACGGCTTTAACGTCTGTCTCGACCTGCGAGCCGCCGGCGTGAACACGCCGCTGCTGATGCTGACCGCGAAGGATGGCGAAATGGATGAAGTGGAGGGCCTCGAGGTCGGCGCGGACGATTTTCTTCGCAAGCCCTTCGAGCGTTCCATCTTGCTCGCGCGCATCCACGCGCTGCTTCGTCGATACGAGCGAAATCGTCCTCAACGACTGACCGTCGGCCCCGTGTCACTCGACGCGCTTCGCCGCAAGGCGACCTCGAACGGGCGCGAGGTTACCCTCACGCCGCGCGAGTTCGCCCTCCTCGAGTTCCTGATGCTGAACGCGGACGCCCCGCTGGCGAAGAGCGAGATCCTCAGTTCGGTCTGGGGAAGTGACTTCGACGGCGATCCCAACATCGTCGAGGTGTACATTGGCTACCTGCGCCGCAAGATCGACGCCAAGGGCCAACCATCGATCATTCGAACGGTCCGAGGCGTTGGTTACACCGTGTCCGCCGCCTGATGCTTGATGTCCATCAGCTGTCCATCCGGGCGCGGCTGACGCTCTTCTTCGTCCTCTCGATTGCGATCATCCTTGGCTTCACGGGATTCGCGCTGGTGAACATCGTGCACCGGTCCCTCGTCACCAGCGCGTCAAATCAGATCGAGACCGAATTCAGCGAAGCCGACCAGCGCGTCACCGACGGTCCGCTGCCCCACGAGAACCGGATCGTCCTGCCCATGCACGGCGACGTGGTCATTCAGGTGACCAACCTCGCGGGCACGCGGGTCTGGGCGGCGAGTTCGGCCATCGTGAACGCGCCGGTCTTGGCTCACACGAGGCCGGACTTCTCGGCAGTCAACGCGCTTGACGTGGTGCTCAACCACAGCGCGCGAACCGCGCCCTACATCGGTGAGATCAGTCTCGGGCAAGTCCAGAGCCTCTCGACCTCGGGCGGGCCGGCGTTGGTGTACGGCTTCGTCTACGGGGGGCCGATCGACCACAGCGTCACGATCCTGCTGGCGAGTGTCGCGATCTCGTTCCCACTGCTATTGCTGCTCTCGGGTGGTCTCATCTGGTTCGGTATAGGTCTCGCCCTCGCCCCGGTCGAGGCGATCCGTCGTCGCGTCGACGTGATCGCCGCGCGTGACCTCTCGGAGCGGGTTCCGGTCACGGGGGGCGACGACGAGATCGCACGGATGGCCCGCACGGTGAACGCGATGCTCGAGCGTCTCGAAGCAGCGTCGAAATTTCAACAAGAGTTCGTCTCGAACGTGAGTCACGAACTGCGTAGCCCACTCACGACCCTGCTCGCGACCGTTGACCGCGCGGTGAGCGACCAGGACCGGGCCAACTGGTCCGTCGCCGCCGACACCATCGTGCGAGAGGGGCGGCGCCTCGACGTCTTGATTGACGACCTGTTCTGGCTGGCGCGCAACGATGAATTCCAAGTCGAGTCCGCACGCACCGACGTGGACCTCGATGACCTTCTCTTCGAGGAGTCACAGCGAGTGCGCGCGATGAGCGAACTGAGCGTGGACACGTCGCGCGTCACCCCCACGCGCGTGGTGGGAGACCCCGCCATGCTCAAACGAATGATCCGCAACGTCGTCGACAACGCCGTGCGCTACGCCAACCAGGGACTCACGTTCTCGTGCGCCTTCGAGGGTGACGAGGCGGTGGTGAGCGTGGGCGACGACGGCGACGGCATCGACGTGGCGACGAGCGCGCGTCTCTTCGACCGTTTCGTTCGCGCGGACCCCGCGCGCAGTCGCATTTCGGGCGGTACGGGCCTCGGGCTCGCGATCGTCTCAGAGATCGTGGTACGCCACGGGGGCAGCGCTCGGTTCGTCCAGGTGGAGCGCGGGACGCTCATTGAACTACGTATCCGTCGTGACGGTCGCTCCGGATAGGTTGAACCCGAGCGGCCGGGACATAGAGTCGGGGAGATGAACTCCACTGAACTGTCCCTTGCCCTGGCCGAACCGATTCAGTTGCTCGGCATGAGTTTCTATTTCACGCCCACGACCACCGAGCGAGCCAAGACCCACGGTTTGAACGTCTATGAGTTTTACGGACTCGGTCGGGGCGGAGTACTCGGTGACGTGGACTTCGACGCCGTCTTTGCGGCGTTCACGTTCTTCTCCGCGTCGGCCATGGACATGCTCTGGTCCAAGTCGCGTGAGAAGGCTGACCCGAAGACCGTGGCGAACGACCACGTGCTCGCCGCCTTCGCCTTCGCCGATGAGACGTTCGGGGCCGTGCCTGTGGCAGTCCTCGAGGGATTCGCTAAGGCCGCCTTCAAGGTCGCCAACGCCGTTCCCACGGGCCAGCACGCCCTCTTTGATGGTTACAAGCATTTCGACGCGCCGTCGGACCCAGTGCACGCGGCGTACCTGGGCGCGATCTTGCTGCGCGAGTTGCGCGGCGGTGTGCACATCCACGCGGTCAACGAGGTCGGCATCACCCCTGCGCAAGCGGCCTATCTTCAAGCGCCCTTCATCTTCAAACTTCACGGGTACGGCGAGGACGAGGTACCCGAAGTGACCAGCGAACTCGAATCGAAGAAGCAGCGGGCCGAGGAGCTGACGACCCTGGGTGAGGCCGCGTACTTTGACGTGCTCGGAAACGACGAGCGCCAAGCCCTCTACGACGGGGCGATGGCGATGAGGGACGCCCTGCAGCGTCCCGTCGCGGTGACCGTTTAGTCCATGAACGTACCGAGGCTCCCTCGTTCGACCCGGTCTCGTCTGTTCGTCCTGCTCACGGCGGCCGCGTCGATCGAGATCCTCTGGGCGATCTACATCGGTCTCTACCTGCCACCGCACTACGTCGCGAATCACTGGAACGTCGCTTGGGTCGGACTGGACGTCGCCCAGATCGCCATGTTGTTCGCCACCGCCTGGGCGGCCTGGCAGCGCCGGGCGATCCTCTCACTCTTCGCCACGTCCGCGGGGACGCTCCTCGTCGTCGACGCGTGGTTCGACGTCACCACGGCGCGTCGCGGTGACGTGTTGCAAAGCATCCTGTTCGCGTCGTTGCTGGAGTTGCCGTGGGCCTTGGTGCTCTTCTGGCTCACCCGGCGAACGATCCGCCAGATCTCGCACGCGCGCTACGACGACGTACCCATGTCCAAGATGATGATCCCCGACGAGGAGACCAAACCCTTTCTCTAAACGAGGGCCACATCTCTAGACGAGGGCCACGCCTCCAGACGAGGGCCACGCCTCTAGACGAGGGCCACGCCTTCGAGCTCAAGTAGGTAACGCTTGACCGGCTCGCCCCCGCCGTAACCACCGAGGCCGTCCTTGGCGACGACGCGATGACAGGGCACAATCACCGGCCAGGGGTTCGCGTGGTTCGCGTTCCCCACGGCGCGCATGGCCCGTGGACGCTTGACCGCACTGGCGACCTGAGCGTACGTGCGGACCTGACCGTAGGGGATGTTCTCGAGTGCGTGCCAGACGTCGTGTTGGAACGTCGTGGCGACGACGGGCGAGAGTCGTACGTCGAAGTCGCGGCGCTTGCCGGCGAAGAACTGTTCGAGTTGCTTCGCGGCGTCTCGCACGCAGGCTGGCGCGGTGCCCGCGCTCGCTCGGGCGCGTTCGTGGGGCAAACAAATACGCGTGACGCCGGAGTCGTTGCCCTCGACGCCCCAGACGCCGACGGGTGAGTTGACGTTTACTCGAAAGAGTTTCATGTACCACTTTCTACTCGGTGCGGACGCGAAAGGAAACAATTTGCGAGGGAAACCTGACGTCTCGATCTCGGTCCGGTCGAACCGCGACCGCCTGCCGATCCCGCGCGAGTGGCCCGACTCGTCGGTGCCAGCGTTCTTCTCGAGGCGCCCACCGAGCCGGGAAGTGAACTTGTGACGTTCGTACCTAGGTGCGCGGGGCCCTTCGAATCAGCACGACGAAGTGGGCTGCTAGAAACGGAGTTATGAAAATTGCGCTCTTTAAAGAGTCGCGTGCCGGGGAGACTCGCGTCGCGCTCACGCCCGACGCCGTCAAATCCCTGGTGAGCGACGGCTGGGAAGTGGTGGTCCAGCGCTCCGCGGGTGCTCGGTCGCACTTCACCGACGAGGCCTACCAGGCCGTGGGGGCGACGATCGCGGACTCGCCCGCGGGCGACGTGAATCTTCGCGTGAACCCTCCGACACTCGACGAGGTGAGGGCCCTGCCCGAGGGTTCGCTGCACCTGTCGTTTCTCTCGCCCCTGCTCGCCCAGGACATCGTCAAGGCCCTCAACGACCGAAGGGTCACCACCCTTTCGTTCGACCTCTTGCCACGAATCTCGAGGGCCCAGTACATGGACGCACTCTCGAGCCAGGCCACGGTCTCGGGCTATCGAGCCGCCCTCGCCGGCGCGCAACATTTCGACCGCTTCTTTCCGCTGCTCACGACCGCGGCGGGAACGATCCGTCCCGCCAAGGTGCTCGTCATGGGCGTGGGCGTCGCGGGCCTGCAGGCCATCGCGACGGCCAAGCGCCTGGGGGCCAAGGTGCGCGCCTACGACGTGCGCTCGGCGGCCAAAGAAGAGGCCGAGTCCGCGGGTGCTGTTTTTGTCAAGCTCGGAGTCACCGCCGACGCCGCGGGCGGCTACGCGCGCGAACTGACCGACGAGGAGCGTGCCCAACAGCAAGCGGCGCTGCTGAGTGAAGTCGCCGCCGCCGACGTCGTGATCACCACGGCCGCCGTACCGGGACGCAAATCGCCGATCCTGCTGACCACCGCCATGGTCGAGGCGATGGGTGAGGGTTCGCTCGTGATCGACATGGCGGCGGACGGTGGGGGCAACTGTGAACTCACCAAGGCCGGCGAAGTCGTTGAACACCACGGCGTACGCGTCGTGGGACTTTCGAATCCTCCCGCCGAGATGGGCGCGTCAGCCAGTTTCATGTTCGCCAACAACGTCTTGAAGTTGCTCGCCCTGTTCGGATCAAAGGGCCAGTTGAACCCGGACTGGAACGACGAGGTCGTCATCGGCGTCACGGTCGCGCGCGACGGAAAAGTCAACCACGCCCCCACGGCCGAAGCACTCGGCGTCGAGCACGTGGCCATTACCCCTGAAGTGAAGGAGAACGCCTGATGGGTAACGCCCTCTTGCAGTACGCCACCGTGTTGATGCTGAGCATCTTCGTGGGCATCGAGATCATCTCCAAGGTGCCCAGCATCTTGCACACGCCCCTGATGAGTGGCTCGAACGCCATCCACGGCGTCATCGTCGTGGGATCGATGCTCATCCTTGGTGCGGCGAACACGAACCTCGAAGAAGTCCTCGGATTCCTCGCGGTCCTGCTCGGCACGCTCAACGTGGTGGGTGGCTTCGTCGTGACCGACCGGATGCTCGAGATGTTCAAGCCCAAGGCGAAGTCGGCTCCCAAGAACACTGACGAGGTGGCTCAATGAGTCGTGAGACACTGATTGACCTCTTGTATCTCTTCTCGGCCACGACGTTCGTCCTCGCCCTGAAGGGTCTCGGGAGTCCCAAGCGCGCGCGTTACGGCAACGTGGTCGCCGCCTTCGGGATGCTCGTCGCCGTCGTCGCCACGTTCTTCAAGTACGTCGACGGACATCCGCTGCACCACGTGGGACTCATCCTGCTCGCCATGCTGATTGGCGTATTGATCGCGGTGCCGGTGGCGCGCTTTGTCAAGATGACCGCGATGCCCCAGTTGGTGGCGATCTTCAACGGTGTCGGTGGTGGCGCGGCGTGCCTGGTGTCGATCACCGAGTTCGTGCACATAAAATCCAGTCACCCGGCGACCTACGTCATCCTCGAAGTCCTGCTCGGCGTGCTGATCGGTACCGTGTCGTTCTCGGGTTCGGCGATCGCCTTCGCGAAGCTCCAGGAACTGATGACCGGACGCCCGGTCACCTACCCCGGCCAGCAGGTCATCAACGCCTTGGTCGGCGCGGCCTCGCTGGTCCTCATCGTCATCATCCTCGTGACGGGATCCGAAGTACTGCTGTGGATCTTGCTGCTGCTGGCGTTCGTCTTGGGCATCGCCTTCGTGCTGCCCATTGGTGGCGCGGACGTGCCGGTGCTGATATCGCTGCTGAACGCCTTCACGGGTCTCGCGGTGGCGGCCTCGGGCTTCACGCTCGGCTCGAACCTGCTCATCGTCGCGGGCACCTTGGTCGGCGCCTCGGGTATTCTCCTCACGCGCATGATGAGCAAGGCCATGGGGCGCAGTCTTTCGAACGTGCTCTTCTCCGCCTTCGGGTCGGTCATCACCGCGTCGGGCGACACCACGCGCGACGACGGACGAAGCGTCCGCTCGGGATCTCCCGAAGACGCGGGTGTCA
>JBEKWQ010000074.1:0-7641 GCA_049512875.1 Acidimicrobiales bacterium | reverse complement strand
GTAGCCCGTTTCGTCCACGTACTTCGCGAGAGTGTTCCCGAGCTCGAATGGCTCGCCGAACCGCTCGACGTTCGCGGTCAGATGCCCGTTCCCGCGTCGGTCGAGCTGGGCGAGGGTGACGTTGCGCGAGCCTTGGGTGTCGGCATCGAGACCGGCGAGGTGACTCGTCTGCTCGAAGGGCTGGGCTTTGGCGTCGAGGTGGTGGGTTCGGGTCTGCGGGTGACCGCACCCAGCGCTCGGCTGGACGTTCGAGAGGGAGCCGCGGGACGAGCGGACGTCATCGAAGAGATTGCGAGGCTCCACAGCTATCAGCTCCTGCCCCGACACGTTCCTTCCTGGCCGACGCCTGGTGGCCTCGACGAGCGCCAGGTGTTGCGCCGGCGAGTGCGCGACGTCGTCGTCGACCTCGGCGGCCTCGACGCGTGGACCCCCACGCTGATCAGTGATGCCGAGTTCCGCGTCGCCCAGCCCGGGCTCGAGCCGGTTCGAATCACCAATCCACTCGCCGATGACGAGTCCGTGATGCGTGGCACGATGGTGACGGGACTCGTCAAGGCGTGGGCCAAGAACCTCGAACGGGGCGAGGGCAACGTCATCCTCAGCGAAATTGGCGCGGTGTTCTCTCACCCGAGTGCCGGCGAGCCTCGGCGTACCAGGGGAGGAGCCGGTGGAACCGTCGAGCTCGCCCTGCCCAGAGAGAACGAACGCCAGACCATGGTGCTCGGACGGCCCGACGACAGTGCCGTCACTGCGGTCGCCCTGTGGGCGACCATCGCCCAACGACTGGGACTCAGTGACGTGGTCGTGCGAACCGACCTGGCGCCCGCGCCCTTCATGCACCCCACGCGCGCGGCGTTACTCGTCGATCGCGCGACTGGCGCCGTACTCGGTTGCGTGGGTGAGATCGACCCCCAATTTCTGCACTCGGTCGTGCCCGGAGTGGGTCCACGACGCGCGGGTGTGTTGGACTTAGACCTGGATGCCCTCAACGATTGGACGCTCGCGACTCGTCGTAGCGATTACGGGTCGATACCCAGTCGTTATCCGAGTGCCTTGTTCGACCTGGCCTTCGTGACGCCTGAGAACGTGCACGCGCAAGACCTCGCGTTCGCATTGTCCCAGAGTGACGAACTCGTCGAGGACGTACGACTCTTTGACGTCTACTACGACGCCGCACTTCCAGAAGGCACGCGTAGTCTCGCCTACGCGGTGCGAGTGAGTTCACTTGAACGGACCTTGACGGAGTCTGAGGTGGCCGAGCTCCGTGAGAATTTGATCGCGACGGGGGCGGCCCTGGGGGCCACGTTGCGCTAATGCGCCTTTTACGGTGACGAGCACGTTAGTTTGGCCCGGTGATCGAATTTGTGCCGCTAGGTGACCGCGGTCGTCGTTACACGAGCCAGGTGATCGTTCGACTCAGTGACGCCAATCCTTCGGGGGCCCTTCGACTCGACGGAGTGGCGCGCTTTCTCCAGGACGTGGCGACCGAGGATTGGGAGGACACGGGTATCGTCTCGGACTACGTCTGGGTCGTGCGACGGGCCGTCGTGCGGCGCGCGAGCGGCGATTGGCCCCGAATGAATGCGCGTCTGGCACTCACCACGTGGTGCTCGGGCGTGGGCGCCGCGTGGGCTGAACGGAGAACGGACGTCCGATCTGACGGTGAAGTCGTCCTCGAGGCCGCGGTGCTCTGGGTGCCGGTCGACACCTCTGGTCATCCGGTGCGCATTCAACCTCACTTCCTTGACGTCTACGGTGAAGCGATTCAGGGACGAAAGGTTCCCGGACGCGTCACGTTGCGTGAACCTCCTCCAGACGCCGTGAGTCAAGGGTGGCCGCTGCGTCGTGCGGATTTGGACGTCGTCGGACACGTGAACAACGCGGCAGTCTGGCAGGCGGTGAGTGAGGTCGTCGACGTACCAGTCAGCGAGGTCGAGGTGATCCACCACGGTCCGGTCGAGAGTGGACACGAGGTGCGTCTCGTGCACACGTCGGGCGCGATGTGGCTACTCGTTGACGATCAGGTTCGAGTCTCGGCCCAGTACAGAGTCTGAGAGCGTGTTGTTGCGTGACGTGCTCGTGGCAAAGATCGAACCAACGATGACGAGGGGAAATCCGAGGATGATGCCCACGGTGAGCGGCTCGCCGAGGCCCACGATGCCGAGCACGACGGCGATGGCGGTGTTGACGTAGGTGACCACCACGGACCTCGTCGGTCCAATCTCTTTGATGAGTTCGAAGAAGGTGAGGAACGCCCCGGCGGTGCAGACCACGGATAGTACGGCGACGCAGGTCACGGTCTCGCCCGAGAGGTGCGTGGGCCAGTGCACCACCGACCACGGGATCCAGCAGATCGCCACGAAGGCCGTCGCTCCCGCGACGACGACTGGCCCGGGTACGTGGGTGAGTTTGGTGGCGAGGATGATCGGACCCAGGGTGTAACCCACGCAGATGATCATCATGAGACCGATCCAACTGATCGAGCCACCCTTCAGATCGAGTCCAACGAGTAACGCGACGCCGATCGCTCCGATGAGTAGTCCCGCGTAGCGCCGCGCGCTGACGCGCTCGTCGCTGCGGCGGATTCGTTGGGCGACGACCGAGAAGAGAGGCACCGCGCAGATCAACAGACTGGTCAGTGAGCTCGTGATGTGCTTTTCCGCGGTCGCCATCAAGTACCACGGGACTCCGAACTCGACGACACCAAAGACCGCGATCCAGCGAAGGTTCTTCCACAACAATCCCATTTGCCCGCGCCAGAGGACGAGGGGCAACAGTAGTAAGGCCGCGGGTCCGGTCCGACCGAGAACCAGGTCGCCCGGATCAAGGTGACGCACCGCCACGCGTATTAAGAGGTAGGGAATGCCCCAGATGACCGACATCGCCGAAAACAAAAGCCAACCCCGCCGCGTCATGTCGCCAGCCTAACGCCGCGCCCCGGGAGTTGCAGTTTTATGCCCCGATGTGCATAAAATGTCATTATGAGAGTGGGCGTCCTCGGTGCGACTGGTTACGCGGGCCTGGAGGTGTTGCGTCTCGCGGCGTCGCACGAGGACATGGAGATCGTGTTGGCGACGGGTGACACGAACGCCGGCAAGGCCGTCGCTTCGCACGCCCCAGCGCTCGCCAGCGTGTACCCACGCCTTTGCTTTGAGGCGACCGACACCGTGTTCGAACACGAGCTCGACGTGGTCTTTCTCGCGCTGCCCCACGGGGCGAGCCAGCAGTACGTCCCGGGCCTGCTTGAACGTGGCGTGCAGGTAGTTGACCTCGGCGCCGACTTTCGACTGAAGGACCCGGCGGACTACGCCCAGTGGTACCACCACGACCACGCCGCGCCCGAGTTACTTTCGCGCTCGGTCTACGGGCTGGTCGAGCGACATCGAGAGGAACTGGACGGTGCCACACTCATCGCGGTCCCGGGTTGTTATCCGACGGCGAGCGCGCTCGCCCTCGGACCTTTCCTCGATGCTGGCGTCGTGAGTGATCACGGCGTGATCGTGAACGCGCTGAGCGGGGTCTCGGGAGCCGGCCGCGCGCCGAGCGACCGGTTGCACTATTCGCGCCTCGCGAGTAATGCCGAGGCCTACGGATTGCTTGATCATCGTCACACCATCGAGATCCAACAAGAGATCGACGCAGAGGTTCTGTTCACGCCGCACCTCGTGCCCACCAGTCGCGGTGAACTGATAACGGCCTACGCGCGCGTCGTTGACCCCGCGCTCGATAGCGCGGGTGCGCTGGCGCTGCTTCGTGAGTGCTACGAGAGCGATCCCTTCGTGGTGGTCGTCGACGAGCCGCCAACGATGAAGGACCCCCTGGGCAGCAATCTGTGTTTTGTCAGTGCCCGAGTCGACGCCCGCACCGGATGGCTTGTCGCCATGAGTTCACTGGACAATCTGATCAAGGGCGCCGCGGGTCAGGCCATCCAGGCCTGGAACGTCGCCACGGGTCGCGACGAGGCGACCGGTCTGCCCCGCAGCGGGGTAACGCCGTGAAGCGTCTGGTCGTCAAGATCGGCGGGCACGCCCTGGAGTCACTGGAGCCGACCTCAGCGGTGCTCGGCCAATTGGCCGAGGACGTCGCCCAGCTGAAGCGTGACGGCTTCGACGTCGCCCTCGTGCACGGGGGAGGCCCCCAGATCGACGAGCTCCTTGAGACCGCCAAGATCGAGAGCCGCTTTCACGAGGGCTTACGCATCACCGACACCGTGACCATGAACTACGTCGCGATGGCCCTCAGTCACGTGAACCTGCTCGTGAGCGCGGCGCTGAATCACGCGGGCGTGGCGTGCGTGGGCCTCTCGGGCGCGGATGGATCGCTCTTGGTTTCCTCGTCGCTGGGCGAGCCCTGGCAGCGAGCCGGAGCGACGCCGGTGGTGCGAAGCGAAGTCGTGACTTCGCTCTGGTCCAATGGTTTCAGTCCGGTAATCTGCTCGCTGGCGGTCGACGGGTTCGGTGAACTCGTGAACTGTAACGCCGACACCGTGGCGGGCGCCCTCGCCGGCGCGCTCGAGGCCGAGGCGTTGGTGATGCTCTCAGACGTGGACCAGGTGCGTGACGACCCCGACGAGCCCACCTCGGCCCTTTCGCACATGAGCGCCTATCAGGTCACGTCGCTTTTGGCGTCCGGCGCGGCGCGCGAGGGCATGGTACCGAAGTTGCGCGCCGCGCTCGACGCGCTCGACGCCGGAGCCCAGCGCGTGGTCCTCGCCAATGGCACGCGACACCACGCGCTGCGTGACGCGATGAGTGGCGCCATCCCGACCACCGAGATCGTCCGATGAGCCGTCATTTCATAACCATTGAGGAACTGACGCACGATGATCTCTCCACCATCTACGCGAACGCGTGCTCACCGTTCGACGACGAAACCCTGAAGGGCCAGGGCGTGGCGCTGGTCTTTGAGCGTCCCAGCCTTCGTACCCGCGCCTCGAGTTCTTCCGCGGTGCAAGAGCTCGGCGGCTACGTGACGTTCTTCAGCGACGAGGAGGTCGGTCTGGACTCTCGTGAGTCGGCCGAGGACATCGCGCGCACGCTCGCCCAGATGTACGCCATCAGTGCCCTTCGCGTTCGCGATCATCGGGTCTTTTCGAGGATGCGCGCGGCGACCAACGACCAGATGTCGCTCGTCAACTTGCTGAGTGACTCGGCGCATCCCACCCAGGCGGTCGCGGACGTGCTCACGATCGCTGAACATTTCACCGGTGGCGACGTGGAGAAACTTCGCGGACTCGAGGTGGCCTACGTCGGCGACGCGACGAACGTGACGCGCTCTTTGAGTGTGGCGCTGCTACGTCTGGGTGCGAACGTCACGGTGGCGGCACCGGCGACCTACCAACTCGCCCACGGGGGCGCCGAAGACCCGTTCGCCATCGAAGGAGGCGCGCTCACGCTCACGGATTCTGCCGACGAGGCGATGCGTCAGGCGGACGTGATCTACACCGACGCCTGGGTCTCGATGGGACTCGAGGCCGAGACCGACCGACGCCGACTCGACTTCGCGTCGTACCAGGTCAACGAGGCTCTCGTGCGTAAGGCCAAGCCGGGAGCGGTGATAATGCACTGTCTTCCCGCGCACCGGGGCGACGAGATCACCAACGAGGTGATCGATGGTGAGAACTCCCTCGTTTGGCGCCAAGTATTCCATCGGCGTTCAGCGATGCTGGGCGTTCTTCGTTGGATCAAGAAGGAAGACCATGACTAAGACGCAACGTCAGCACCGGATCAACGAACTCCTCGAACGCGAGGTCATCTCGACCGCGGCCCAGATCGTGGTCCGCCTGAATGCCGAAGGCATCGCCGCCACTCAGGCGACCGTCACCCGCGACCTCCAGGAACTCGGCACGGTGAAGATTCGTGACGAGCACGGAACGCGAAGGATCGTCGTGGGCGGCGCCAGTCTCTCGAACCCGGCACCGCTCGATCACTTGCGACGAATGATGGGCGAATGGGTGGTCTCGGTGGAGAGTTCTGCCAATCTCGTGGTGGTTCGAACGCCTCCCGGCTGCGCGCACGTCGTCGCGTCGGCCTTGGATCGCAGCGCGCTCGAAGGAGTGCTCGGCAGTGTCGCCGGGGATGACACAATCTTGGTGATTGCCAGTGAGGGGCGCGGTGGCGACGCTCTAGCGCGCGAATTTCGTTCCCTCGCGGGAATCGATGAAATGACGATGACGTCAGTGAAAGGAAACAGTCATGGCTAAGCGCGTGGTACTCGCCTACAGCGGGGGACTCGACACGTCGGTGGCGGTGCGCTGGATGATCGAGGAGTGGGGAGTCGAAGTTGTCTGCGTGTTGGTGAACGTCGGTCAGGACCCCGACAGTTCGGAGAGCTTCGAAGACATCAAGGCCCGGGCGCTCGCCGCGGGAGCGCTTGAATGCGTGGTGGTGGACGCGCGCCAAGAGATGGCCGAAGAATTCTGCGCCTACGCGATTTACGCGAACGCCCTCTACGAGGGCAAGTACCCCTTGGTCTCGGCGCTTTCGCGGCCGGTGATCGTACGACACCTCGTGGACCAGGCGCGCAAGTTCGACGCGAAGGCCGTGGCCCACGGGTGTACCGGCAAGGGCAATGACCAGGTTCGCTTCGAAGTGGGCACCCACGCGCTGGCCCCGGACCTGGAGGTCCTGGCCCCGGCGCGCAACTGGGGCATGACGAGGGCCGACTCGGTCGACTACGCCGAGAAATGGGACATCCCCATACGCGCTTCAAAGGAAAAGATCTACTCGATTGACGAGAACCTGTGGGGCCGAGCGATCGAATGCGGGGCAATGGAAGACCCCTGGGCGGCGCCACCTGACGAGCCCTACACCCTCACGAGGATCTCGAACGAAGAAACGGTCGAGTTGGTGCTGAGTTTCAAGGCGGGACTTCCGGTCGCCATTGACGACGAGCCTTTCGCACTCGCCGATCTGATCAAGCGTCTGAACGACCGCTGCGGCGCGACGGGCTTTGGTCGCGTCGACATGGTCGAGAACCGTCGCGTGGGCATCAAGAGCCGTGAGGTCTACGAATGTCCGGCGGCCCTCGCGATCATCAGCGCGCACTCGGACTTAGAGGACCTGGTTCTCGAACGCGATCTTCATCACGAGAAGGCGCGTCTCGAGTCGAGGTGGGCCGAGCTGATTTACGACGGCATGTGGTTCTCTCCCCTTAAAGAAGCCTTGGACGCGTTCATGGTCGACACGCAACGTCACGTCAGCGGGGACGTACGTCTGAGTCTCAACGCGCCCGGGCTGCTTCGGATCACCGGTCGGCGAAGTCCCCACGCGCTCTACGACCACGGTCTGGCGACCTACGACGCCGCGGACACGTTCCGCCACGCCGACTCCGAGGGTTACGTGAAGATCTACGGACTAGGCGTCAAGACGTGGGCGGCGCGACAAGGCGCCAAGAACGCCGTTCCTCCGCGGCCATGACACTCTGGAGCGGGAGGTTTGCGTCCTCCATGGACACGACGCTGTGGGACCTGTCGGAGAGCTATTCCTTTGACCACGTGCTCTACCACCACGACATCATGGGCTCGAAAGCGCACGTGCGTGGTCTCGAGGCGGCGAAGCTTATCTCCAGCGAAGAGGCGTTGGCCCTGCTCGAGACTCTCGAAGAGATCGAGGCCGAATTCGACCGCGGCGTTTTCGTGCG
>JBEKWQ010000073.1:0-7641 GCA_049512875.1 Acidimicrobiales bacterium | reverse complement strand
AAACGTGTATTGCCAAAACGCGTCAAAGTCTCGTCCACAAAGTCTGCGCAGCTCGTCGATCACCCACGCGGGAGCATCCCTCGGCGCCACCGGTTCACGAAGATCGCCGACCGAATTGAAGTCCGTGGTTTCAAAACGACGCGAGTTCAGATCACGACTCATCTGCATCACCTCGAGTGCCTTGACTTGGGAAATGCCGAGCGCGAGAGCCACGTCGCGCTTGGTGAGACGTTTGTTGGTCTGACTTCGCTCCAATTTCTGGACGGCGAGCACTCTGCGCATCTCAGAGTCGCTCAGTCCCGCTTGTTGTTGGATCGCCTGATTCACGAGTTTCATGATCCAGTAGTTGGCGTAGGTAGAGAATCGGTTTCCTTTCGCAGGATCAAAACGATGCAGTGCGTTTACCAGACCCTCGATGCCCGCCGCTTCCAAGTCTTCGTTGCCGAAGCGGTACCCACGTTCGAGGACCCTGGTGCGCACGAGCCCGCACGTGGCACGCAACAAGAGTGACTCAGCCTCCTGGCCCGCTTGGCGGTCACGCATAAGTCGTCGACGCTCGCTCGCGTCGAGTGCCGTGGCGCCCAGAAGACGCTCCGCCTCGCGGCCTCGTTCGATCACTGGATACAGTTGGCGCTCCTCTTCGACGCTCAGCGGCGCCAGCATCTTGAGACCACCTATGACGCCAAAGGAAGTCCGTGTCACGACGCGGCGCTCGAGGCGCGCTCGAGGAGCCACTCCCTCAGATCCCGCTCCGCGAGTTCGCCGTCGGTGGTCTCTAAGAGAGCTACACGTTCCTTCACGTCACGAATGGTGGCCATCGCCGCCTCGGGTGAAAGCCTCTCGTCTCGCAAGTCACGCTCAACGTTCCTGAGTTCCTCGGCGACCGCGCTACGAAGTAGCTGGGACACCACGGCTGTCACGTCTTCAGACGTGAAGTCACGATCGACTTGCTCGACCACGAGTTCACTCAGCAACGTCGCGGCCTGATCCTCGCCACGACGCTCCAGCTCGTCAATGACGTCAGAGACCGATCGACCCGACGAGAGTCCATCAAAGATCTCGCGCTGGGTCTCGTTCACGAAATACTGGACGATGAACCGATGCTTTGCCAGAAGAGGCGCGTGCAGCGCGAGACGCAGTGCCTCAAGACCTGGACGCGGTGTCGTCGCGGCCCGAACGGGACTCGGAGGGTTACCACTCTGAGAGGGCTCGTTGGGAACCTCTCGCCTGACCGGATGACGCAGAATCTCGGCCAATGTCGTTCGCAGGACTCTGGGTTCGAGATGAAGCGAGTCCGCCACTTGCATGACGTACTGGTCGCGCACGAGTTCACTGGGATGTTCAGCAAGCACGCGCATCGCCGGGTCAGCGGCGCGGGCCCGTCCTTCAGCGGTGGCGAGGTTCGCGGTCCCCAAGACTCGATTGAGACGAAATTGCAGAAACGGCACCGCGTTCTTCACCGCCGCACGCAGGGCCTCAGGGTCGCGCAAGGCGAGATCGGCCGGGTCACTACGACCGGGGAACTGTGCGACCGCGACGTCGACCTCGTGCTTCTGCTCCCATTGATAGACCGACGCCGCGGCGCTCTGACCCGCTTGGTCAGCGTCGTAGGCGAGAACGATGCGTTTGGCGAAATTTCGCATGGTCTGGAAGTGCTCTTCGCCCAGGGCCGTGCCGCACGTCGCGACCGCCCGGGGCATCCCTGCGCCAAAGAACGCAATGACGTCGGTGTAGCCCTCGCACACGATGATCTCGCCGGATTTGATGATGTCGTCCTTCGCCCAGTTGAGGGCGTAGAGCGTGCGACGTTTCGAATAGATCGGCGTCTCGGGACTGTTCTTGTACTTCGGCTCGACGCGCCCATCGGGGCGTACGTTCTCACTGGCCGAGGGAAGTATCCGGCCCCCTACCGCCACGGCTTTGCCCGACGGGTCAAAGATCGGGAAGATGATTCGAGCGCGAAAGGCGTCTTGGCGCCTCTCGCGCTTGTTCACGAAACCGAGTCCGGTTCCCGCGAGCACCTTGGGCGTCAGGTCCAAGGCGCTACTGAGAGCGTCCCACTCATCGGGCGCCCAACCAAGTTGGAACGCGCGCGCCACGTCACCATTGATTCCACGCGACTTCAAGTATTCGCGAGCTGGCCGAGCGTCGGCAGCGTTCAACAGCCGCTCGTGGTACCAACGAACCGCGCGGTCCATCGCGGCGAGGAACTCCTGGCGTTCTTTGCGCGCGGGACCAGCGTTCGCGTCCTCGTGCAACTCGATGCCGGCCCGGTCCGCGAGCAGGCGAACCGCGTCGACGAAGTCCAGGTGCTGAATCTCGCGCACGAAGGTGATCTGATCACCCGAAGCCCGACAACCGAAGCAGTAGTAGCGACCCTCTTCGGCGTTCACCGAGAACGAAGGGGTCTTCTCGCCGTGAAACGGACAGAGTCCCGTCCAGCGCCGCCCCGACTTCTTCAAGGCCACGTAGTCGCTTATGAGAGCCACGATGTCGGTGGCACCGCGGACCTGCGCGATCTCACTGTCCGAAATGGCCATGAATAGAACGTACCTGTTGAGGGTCACGCCGGAAACGGTTGCGCCCGCGTTCCGTAGACTGCGGCCATGCCCGAATTCGCCGTCGAAGCACTCAATATTGTCCGAACGTTCAAAGACGGGGAGGTTCGAGCCCTCGACGACGTGACCCTTCATGTTCCCCAGAGCCAGGTCTTTGGCCTCCTCGGACCAAACGGCTCGGGAAAGACCACCATGGTCCGAATTCTCTCGACGATCCTCTTGCCAACGTCGGGTAGCGCCAGCGTGAACGGTGTCGACGTCGTCAAACAACCTGATTTGGTGCGACGAAGCATTGGTCTCGCGGGTCAGTACGCCACCGTCGACGAGAACCTCACGGGCGCGGAGAACCTGAAAATGATTGGCAGTCTCAATCACCTCGAGAAGAGTTTCGTCCTCCCGCGCTCGAAGGAACTCCTTGATCAGTTCGGCCTCACCCACGCCGCCAACCGCACCGTGAAGACCTATTCAGGGGGCATGCGCCGACGACTCGACCTCGCGGCGGCCCTCGTCGCCAAGCCGCCGCTGCTCTTCTTGGATGAACCCACGACCGGACTGGACCCCCAGAGTCGCCAGGACCTTTGGGCGATCATCGAAGAACTGGTCGAGGAGGGAACGACGGTCCTCCTCACGACCCAGTACCTCGAAGAGGCCGACCGTCTCGCCAAACAGCTCGTCGTGCTCGACCACGGCAAGATCATCGCCGAGGGGACCAGCCAGCAACTGAAGACCCGCCTGGGTAACACCGTGCTCGTGCTCACGTTCCTCAACACCGCCGACGCGAGGCGCGGCGTCGAACTGATCGGCGACATCTCCTCCCAACCCGCGAACCTCGACGGCACCGTCGCCGAATTCACGGTCGACCGGGGTCCCGCGGCGGCCGCGGACGCACTCCGTCGCATCGACGCGGCGAACATCACCCTCGCCGGACTCACGATCCGAGAACCCAGCCTCGACGACGTGTTCCTCAACCTCACGGGACACAAGGCCGAAGATCCCGCACCGTCCGACGACGATGCCACCACCAAGCGCCAATCACGAAAGGCCTCATCATGACGACAATCAGCACCGCCCCGTTGGTCCGATCTCAGCGCAGCTCACTGCGTTGGACGATCAGCGACGTGCTTACCATGGCGCGACGCAACTTGCTCGCGCTGGTACGAATTCCGACCTCACTCGTCTTCGCGGTCATCCAGCCCATCATGTTCGTGCTGCTCTTTCGTTACGTCTTCGGTGGTGAGATCAACATCCCCCACGTCTCGTACGTCAACTACCTCATACCCGGCATCCTCGTCCAGACCACGCTCTTTGGCGCCGTGGGCACCGCGATCGGACTCGCCGAGGACCTTCACCGTGGACTCATCGAGCGCTTTCGCGCCCTGCCAATGGCCCGCATGGCCGTGCTCGCGGGTAGAACCGTCTCGGACCTCGTGCGAAACGTGGGGGTCCTGCTCGTGATCACCGTGGTCGGACTCGCCATTGGCTTTCGCCCTCACGGGGGCGTGCCCGATTACATTGCCGCGTGCCTCTTGATGCTGACCTTCGCCTACTGCCTCTCCTGGGGCTTCGCGTTCATTGGCCTCGCCGCGCCCAACTCCGAGACCGCCCAGGCCATTTCGTTCCCGGTTATCTTCCCCCTGACCTTCGCGTCGGCGATCTTCGTCGAGGTAAACAAGATGCCTGGATGGCTTCGACCCTTCGCGAACAACCAGCCGGTCACCCAGGTCGCCGACGCCGTGCGCGGACTGATGCTCGGCACGCCAACCGGTGGTTCGGTGTGGATCGCCCTGGCGTGGTCGGTGGGCGCCATCCTCGTGCTCGGTCCCCTCGCCACCTCGCGTTACCGCAAGGTGGCCTAAGCGTTGAACGTCCTTGACGCCACGCAGCTCCAGGAGATTCTCGTCGCGTCGTTCCCGGGATCGGACGTGCCTCGCGTCGAGCAAGTTCTCGACGACTCGGTCATTATCGTCCAACCAGTCGACGACCGGCACCGCCGCCCGGGCGGAACATTATCCGGACCCACCATGATGATGCTCGCCGACACCGCCGCGTGGATGGCAATCCTCGCTCAGATCGGACCAGTGTTGCTGGCGGTCACCACGAGTCTGCACATCGACTTCCTGCGCAAGCCCGCCGTCACCGACCTCATCGCTCGAGCGACCGTGCTCAAGCTCGGACGGAAGCTCGCGGTCGTCGACGTGTCGCTCTTTTCTCGCGGTCACGACCAACTCGTGGCGAAGGCGCAGGTAACATATGCCATCCCCTCCACGAATTCCGAAGGTGCAACTCAATGATGTCGAGTAGATCTGGTCGCAATGGTCCCGCGAAGCGTCATGGGGACCTGCACCACTCCAGCGTTCGTCACCTGTTCGATGCGACGCCGAAGTTCGAGGTCCATCGCGTGTCGCTGCGCTTCAGTCTTCACGAGGGTGCCCGAGTAAGTGCCAAAAACCGCAAGAAGCTCCTCGGGCGTGCGCGCCCACGTCCAATGAATTTCCACCTCCACCACGTCCACGAAGAGGTCGTCGTCCCCGAGGTCAGCGGCCCAGCCCCGGGGCCGAGCGTTGCGGTCACCGGGGTTTTCGCGAAGCTTCGTCAGTTCCTGCACCCAGGGGACGTCCCGACTAAACCCGTTCCATAGGACGTAGAGCTTCCCTTCGTCACCCAGCACTCGGGCCATCTCGTGGGTCGCGTCGGGCTGAGCGAACCAGTGCCACGCCGACGAGGCCAGGACCACGTCAAACGATGAGTCCGCGACGGGCAGATCCTCGGCCCGGCCCGCGAGGGAGGTCACGTTCGCACTTCTGCGTTCGAGTACCGCGCGCATCTCGGGGTCGGGTTCGACGATCGTCACGTTCGCACCCAGTCCCAGCAGGAACCTCGTCCACAGCCCGGTGCCGGCGCCGACTTCGAGCACCTCGACGCCGTGGAGATCGCCGAAGAACTCGGCCGCTTCGAGGGGTGGCGCTGGTCGGTAGCGATCGTAGAGTTCGGCGACGGTGCCGAACCTCAGTCCACGCCCGTCGCTTGTCACCTAGCGCTGACCGGTCCTTGTTCGAAGTTCGCTCAACAGGTCGTCGATCTTCACGCGCGTCTGGGCGGTCGTGTCGCGGTCGCGCACGGTGACGCTCTGGTCCTTCAGCGAGTCGAAGTCGACCGTGAGACAAAACGGCGTACCCACCTCGTCCTGGCGGCGGTACCGGCGACCGATTGACTGGGTGACGTCGTAGTCGCACATGAAGTACGGCTGGAGTTGTTCGAGCACGCCCTGGGACACGCCCTCGAGTTCGGGCTTCTTCGACAGCGGCAGCACCGCGACCTGAAAGGGCGCCAGTCGCCAGTCCAGGCGCAACACCGTTCGCACCTCGCCCTCGACCTCGTCCTCGTGGTAAGCGGCGAGCAGAAAGGCCATCATCGCGCGCGTGGCGCCTGCGGCGGGTTCAATGACGTAGGGGGTGTAGTGCTCGTTGGCCGTCTGGTCGAAGAACTCCAGTTTCACGCCCGACGCGTTCGAGTGCTGGCTGAGGTCGTAGTCACCGCGATTGGCGATGCCCTCGAGTTCGTCAAAGCCCCAGGGGAACTCGAACTCGACGTCGGTCGTGCCCTTGGAGTAGTGCGAGAGGTCTTCTTTGGCGTGTTCGTGCAGGCGGAGTTTCTCCGGCGGCAGACCGAGCCCGACGTACCAGTCGTAACGCTCCTTGATCCAGTACTGGTGCCACGCGGGAGCGTCCGCCGGTGGGACGAAGTACTCCATCTCCATCTGCTCGAACTCGCGGGTTCGAAAGACGAAGTTCTGTGGCGTGATCTCATTGCGGAACGACTTGCCGACCTGGGCGATGCCAAAGGGCGGCTTCTTGCGGGTCGTCGCCAGCACGTTGTTGAAGTTGGTGAACATTCCCTGGGCGGTCTCGGGGCGCAAGTACGCCGTGGCGCCCTCGCCTTCGACGGGTCCGGCCTGGGTCTTGAACATCAGGTTAAAGGCGCGCGCCTCGGTGAACTTCGTCGAACCACAATTGGGACAGACGCCGTTGATCTTGTCCTCGCGCCAACGTTCCTTGCACTGCAGGCAGTCCACCAAGGGGTCGGTGAAGGTCTCGAGGTGACCCGACGCCGCCCAGACCGCGGGCGGACCCAGGATCGCGGCGTCGATGCCCACGACGTCACTGCGTCGTTGGACCATTGAGGTCCACCAGGCCTGCTTCACGTTGCGCAGCATGTTCACCCCGAGGGGGCCGTAGTCGTAGGTGGAGCGGAATCCGCCGTAGATTTCCGCGGACGGGAAGATGAAACCGCGCCGCTTGGCGAGGTTGATGACTTTTTCGAGCAGGTTCGGGTCGCCCCGAGATGCTTCTTCCATCCATTCAGGCTACCGGACTACTGAGCGCTCCTCAGTCGAACGATCACTTGGTTCGCGAGCAGACGACCGTTGTGACCCAACGTGACCTGACCGCTGTCGACGTGGACCAGATGCGCGATCTCCTCGAGTGAGTCGAAGGCCTCCACGGGCACCCCGCGCCGGGTGCGCATCGCCAGCGAGTCGCGCTCGAACTGTTGGGTGCGCTCGTCGAGGAACTCCTCGCCCCCGAGAGGGTTCTCGCCCTTCGACAAGAGCGCAATGTAACGATCGGGTGTGCGCACGTTCCAGTACCGACGTCCGTGGCGGTGCGAATGCGCGGCCGACCCGAAACCGACGTAGTCCCCGTGGTCCCAGTAGACGTGATTGTGGCGACACTCGTGACCGGGTTTGGCCCAGTTCGAGATCTCCTCCCACTCATAGCCATTCCTCTCGAGGGTTGCGCCCACGAGGTCGTAGGCGTTCGCGGTCTCGTCCTCGTCGGGGTGGCGCGAAGGGTCACGCCCGAGCGGCGTCGCGGGTTCTGGGGTGAGTGCGTAACAACTGAGGTGGGGCGGCGGGTGCTCGAGGTTGAGCAGGTCCTCGAGGGTCCGGGCCACGTCTTCGAGGCTCTCGGCCCTCGAACCCACGATCAAGTCCATGTTCCAGGTGTCAAAACCCGCGGCCGTCACCGCCTCCGAGACCTCGCGATGGGCCATGATGCCGTGTCGACGTCCGAGGTCGGCGAGAACC
>JBEKWQ010000072.1:0-7725 GCA_049512875.1 Acidimicrobiales bacterium | reverse complement strand
TCATTCTCTTGAAGGTCACCGAGATGGTGTTCACACTCGTGAAGGGCCTGCGCACACGCCCAGAGGATCGTCACCCGTGCGTTCGAGATGGGACTGTACGTAAAGAGTCGCTGCTCATAGTCGGCCGGTAATGCCTTAAACGTCTTCACGAATAATTTGGACATCGTACTCAGTTCGATCGCTACCTCATCGGGTTGGTCGAATTTGTAGAAGCCAAGGTTGACTCGTTCGTCTCTATAGATCGGGGATCCGACGGAATTTTCCTCGATGGAGGCCCGAATGATGCGTTCGCGAATCGACATAAAGACGTCGCGCATGTGCGCGCCGTATTCGAGAATGGACCAACGGTCGGGGGCTGGGCGAATTTTGACCGAGGCCGCTGACGAGAGCACGATGTTGACGAACTGCTCGGTGGCACGGGCCGTGCGTGCAGGTATTTCTGACGCGGTGATCGAACTCCAGCGGAAACCGCAGCCCTCGCAAGAATCTGATGACGCCATCGCCCTAACCTACTTGCCAATCATCTTGTTCAGTTCGCCCGGCGCCTTCCGCGCACGCACAACTCAGAGGACTCGGAGTTCGTCCCCGGCCCTCTGACCGTGGAGGCACACCGCACCCTGGTCGTTCGCGGCACAGGTGGTACAGAGCAGGGTCAAGGTCCGACACGCGAGATTCGAACAGTTGTAGTACTTGCTCGTTGGTGCTTCGCAGTGTTCGCAGGCGCCGAGGACTTTCGATTCCTTACTGAACTCCTGATTCATCCGAGCGTCAAAGAGATAGAGCGAGCCCTCCCAAAGGCCCTGGTCGCCGAACTCCTGCCCGTAGCGCACGATGCCACCCTGGAGTTGATAAACCTCCTCGAAACCGCGCGATCTCATCAATGAGGAAAGAACTTCGCAGCGGATGCCACCGGTGCAGTAGGTCACCACGGGCCGAGACTTCAAGTGGTCGAACTTTCCGTTGTCGATCTCACGGACAAAATCGCGAGTCGTTTCCACGTCCGGCACCACGGCGTTCTTGAACCTGCCAATCCGTGTCTCGAACGCGTTTCGAGCGTCGAAGAAGACGACGTCGTCACCTCTCGTTGCGACGAGTTCGTGCACTTGGACGGGAGTCAAGCGGATACCGCCTCCGACGATGCCGTCCACGTCAACCTTGATCTCATCGGCTGCTCCGAAGGACACCACTTCGTCGCGCACCCGCACCCGCAATCGCGGGAAATCATCACCGGTACCGTCGGACCACTTGAAGTCGACCGTGCGGAAACCAGAGTAACTCTTCGTTTGACGTACGTATCTTTTGAGAGCGGACATGTCGCCACCCAACGTGCCGTTGATCCCGTGCTTCGAGATCAAGATACGACCCTTGAGGCCAAGATTCCGACAAAGAGTCTCTTGCCAGAGGCGAATGGCCTCGGGATCCTCCACTGGCGTGAACCCGTAGTACAAGATCACTTTTTGGAGGTTCACGCTTTGATTTTATCGACGGCCGCGCAGTCCACGAAGAGCGAGCACCCGCTCGGGGTTACAGTTGAGCATGGTTCAAGGAACGTACGAGCCGGTGAAGCACTCGTGAACGCCACTTCATGAAAGAACCCTTCTCGACGAGACGCTTCGTGGACGACTGGTTACGCGTTTGGAACGAGCACGACCTGGACGCCATCATGGAGCATTTCACCGAGGACGTGGTGTTCGCGTCACCGTTGGCCGCGCAACTGGTCCCCTCGAGCAAGGGCGTCGTTCGGGGAAAGCCCGCGCTGCGCGATTACTGGGCCGAGGGATTGCGAAGGAAACCCGACCTTCACTTCGAGCTGGAGGGCATTTACGAGGGTGTCGGCATCGTGGTGATCAACTACGTCAACGAATCGGGCAAGCGTGTATGTGAGGTCTTGGAGTTCGTCGGTGAACTTGTCTCGCGAGGTTACGGAACTTACCAGTCGTAGTTGGAGGGACCGGCCGGCGCGAGGGTAGTGGGTGCCAAATTCAAGACGTGCGGCGTGGTCGACCTCTTGTCTTTGGAGGCGCCAAGTCCGCCGAGGTCTCGCTGATCAAGAACGTGAGCCAATCGCGCTCCGCGAGCTTTGCGGCCGATACCTTGAACCACGGCTTGGCCCCGGGAAAGGGCTGGCCCTTCGCGATTCTTCCGGCGACGTTCGCGCCGCGAGGGGTCACCTTTATGAATACCGTGTTGTCACAGACCACCCCGAAAAATCGTCCCTCGAAGTAGAGGCCGTATTCTCCGAACATGGCGCGAGCGCTGACGTCGAGCGGTCCCATCCGCTCGAGCACTTTGTCCAGAAAATCTCGCGTCGTCGCCACCTGTCCACCCTCTGACGTGAGCGTATCGGACGAACTTGGTTTTCTTCAGGCGCTCGCCGTGGATTCGAGGCGATGCTCGGTGCGTTCGCTCTGCGCGGCCTCTAAGGTGGCGAAATGTCAGATCACCAGAACACTCCAGACCCCATCGTTGTCTATGGCGCGAGTTGGTGTCCCGATTGTCGGCGGGCCAAGCAATTCCTCTCCTCTCATCGAATCCCCTACGAGTGGGTTGACCTCGAAGAGCACCCCGAGGCGATCGACGAGGTCGAGTCGCGAAACGAAGGTAAGCGCGTGATACCGACGATCATCTTTCCCGACGGGTCCTTCCTCACCGAACCCACCAACGACGAGCTCGCGGACCGCATTGGTCTCACTCGCTCCGCGTCGAGCACCGAGTACGACGTCGTCATAGTGGGTGGTGGGCCCACGGGCCTCACGACGTCAATCTACGCAGCCCGAGAGAACGCCAAGGTCCTCGTGGTTGAGAAATCAGCGCCAGGCGGTCAGGCGGGCGTGACCGAGCGGTTCGATAACTACCCGGGTTTTCCCGACGGCGTCTCGGGTGCGGAATTAGCGGACCGAATCATCCGCCAAGCCGAGCGCTACGGCGTCGAAATCCTTCAAGCCGTCGCGGTCACGGCGATCACGCGCGATGAGCCCTTCTTGCGTGTAGACCTTTCGACCGGTGATTCGGTCATGGCTCGAGCAGTCCTGGTTGCCACGGGATCGACCTACCGTCGAACCGAAGCCGAAGGGGAGGCCGATCTCATCGGGGCGGGCATTCACTTTTGTGCCACCTGTGACGGTCCCTTCTATAAGGGAGCGAAGAACGTGACCATTGTCGGTGGCGGCAACAGCGGACTCGAGGAGGGTCTCTTCCTCACACAATTCGCCGATCACGTCACCGTCCTTCAGGCGATGGACAAGTTGACCGCGAGCAAGCTGTTGCAGGACAAGGTGCTGAATCACGCCAATATGTCGGTGTGGTGTAACGCGAAGGTGCAATCGTTCAACGCGAACTCGTCGGGGAAACTCGAGTCGATAACCGTCAATCGCGACGGAAAGGACGTCACGCACGAAACGTCGGGTGCGTTCGTGTTCATCGGACTCGACCCCAACACCGGATTCCTCAACGGCACCTTGGCGGTGGATGAGCGAGGATTTCTCACCACTGATCACATGTTCCACACCAACGTCGAGGGCGTGTTCGCGGCGGGTGACGTTCGAGCTGGTTCGACCAAACAGATCGCTTCGGCAGTTGGCGAAGGCGCGGCCGTGGCGATCCAGATTCGTTATTACCTGGAATCGCTCGCGGCCAAGGTTTAATCTCTTAGTCGGACCGGGCGGTCTGGACGACCGAGCGAGGCGCCCGGGTGGTCCAGGGAATGATCGCCGACGTGGACTTTTGGTAGAGCGCGTACTCGGGGTAGCGCTCGAGGGTCAGCCGTTCGGTGAAGCTCGTCGAGCCAAGAAAGAGCAGCGTCAGCAAGAATGCGCCGAGGACCGTCCACTCGAGGAGCGATCCAGCGGCAACTGCGCCAAGAAGGAACAGGATCCACCACTGGGCTTGTTCGTAGAAGTAATTCGGGTGGCGCGAGTAACGAAAGAGGCCGGTCTGGACGAAGCGGACCGTGGGCTCTCGTCCGGCCGTGGCTTCGGCGAGCTTCCATTGTTGAAAGTTCCACTGCTGTTGGTCGGCGACGGTCTCGGCGAAGGTGCACGCGAGGAAGGCTGCACTGAGCAGCACGTCGAGCGGACCGAGAGGCGTGGTGCGATGTTGGTAGGCCGTCAGCCCTGGCAGCGCGATGAGCACCAACAGAAAGTTCTGATAGAGCACGATGAAGAAGAAGTTGAAGAGTTGGAACTGCCACTTGGACATCGATGCGCGCAGTACCGGCCAACGATAGTCCTCGAGTCCCGTGTAGCCACCCCGGCGGGCAAAATTGAACGTGAGGCGAACTCCCCAAATGGTCACCAGTGAAGCCATGAGGTCGAGTCGGGCGTTCGCGAGATGACCGAACGCCGCAAAGACCCACACGTAAATCACCGGCACGATGGACCAGCTTCGGTCGACCCAGGAGGTGTCGCCGGAGAGAAGCGACGCGATCCACGAGAACGCGCACGCGCCGCCCGCGATGAAAACGACAATGAGGAGTGGAGTCACGGAGATGACATTACCGCCCCGTCTCTCCCTGGAATTCACTCGTGAAGTGCGAGTGGTTAGGCGTCTATTTCCTTGGTCACCATGGTGATGAGCCGAGTGACGTCGTCAAAGGTAGTGAGCGGATTCATGAAAGTGAACTTAAGCGCGGCGCGACCGTCGATTTCGGTACGTCCGAGTACCATCTCACCTCGAGCGAGCAGACGCTGCTGGATACGACGCAACTCGTCACCGTCGGCGCCGTGGATCGTAAAGACGCACATGACCGAGGCGGGTGGGGCGACGAGTTCGAGGCGTGGGTCCTCTTGAATACGCGCTCCCGCAAAGTTGGTCAGTTCGACCAGGTATTCGAGCATCGACGCCATCACTTCTCGGCCCAAGGTGCGAAGGGTGGCCACGACCTTGACCGCGTCAAAGCGGCGTGACGTGTCGAGGGATCGTCCGACGAGGTTGACCATGCCCTCGATCTCATCACCCCGGTCGAGGTAGCTGGACTTCACTTTCATGAGATCAAATTGGCCGGCGTCACGCACTACGAGGGCGCTGGCGTTAAAGGGCTGCCACCAGAGTTTGTGGAAGTCGACGGTGACTGAATCGGCACCGTCAATACCCTTCAGTCGAGGTCGCAAGCTATCTGACAAGAGGAACGCGCCGGCGACGGCGGCGTCCACGTGGAACCACGCGTGGTGTTCTCGCGCTCGCCGCCCGATCTCTTGGAGAGGGTCAATCACCCCTAGGTCGGTGGTGCCCGCCGTGGCGACGATGGCGATCGGCACGGAACCTTGTTCGGAGAGCTTCGAAAGTGTTCGGTCAAGAGCATCGATGTTCATGACGCCACTGGGAAGCGAACTGACGGCCTCGACGGCGTCGCGACCAAGGCCAAGTTGCGCGGCGGCACGCTGCACCGAGAAGTGGGCCTGGTCGGAACACAGAATTCGCCAGGCACGGGCCTGCTCGGGTAGTCCGGTCTTCAGCACGTCCACACCGAGACGATGCGCTGCCCACGAGCGCGCGAGGGTCATGGCGAGGACATTCGAGGCGGTGCCACCCGAGGTCATGATGCCTGAGCCACTCGCCGGCAATCCAATCACGCCGGCGAGCCAATCCATGAGGTGAAGTTCGACCTCCGTGGCTGAAGGCGACTGGTCCCAGGAGTCCATGGACTGGTTCGACGCCGCGATAGCGAGTTCGGTCACGACCGCGGGAACCAGAGTGGGCGGATGCAGATGGGCGACGCAGGCGGGGTCGCTCGGTACGACGCCGTGGGACCATACGGTCTCGCCGAGATTCGCCAGGACCTCGTTCAAATCGAGGCCCGTCTCGGGACAGATCTCCATCGACCAAATGAGTTCACGGATGGCCGCCGGCGACAGGTTCGAGCGAGGTCCGGCGGGACGAGCGAGGCTTGCGACGGCCGCTTTCGCGGCGAGGGCCAACTTCGCGAGCCCGGGTTCGTCAACCGTGACTACGAAGTTTCGCCAGTCCTGGTTCAATGCGAGGTGGCGTGTGCGACGGCCTCGCTCAGCCGGTCCAGTCCTTCGCTGAGCTGGTCCTCGTCGATGATCAGCGGCGTCAGAAGCTTCACGGTCGTGTCCCCGGCGCCGCACGTCTCAACGATGAGGCGTCGTTCAAAGGCGTTGTGGGCGATCTCGTCGGCGAGTTGGGTGTTGTTTACGTCAAGGCCGCACAGGAGGCCGTTGCCTCGAACGACGAATCCGCCCTGGCCGAAGACGTCGGCCATCTGTTGGAGCGAGTTTCGCACGATGAGACCGCGCTGTTCGGTACCCTTTTCCAACTCCGAGTCGGTCCAATACGTCTCGATCATGGCCGCAGACGTCGCGAAGGCGAGGTTGTTACCGCGAAAGGTGCCCGAGAACTCGCCGGGCGCCCACGTGTCGAGGTTTCGCCGCACCAGGTTGATGGCCATCGGAAGCCCAAGGCCGCTGATGGACTTGGACAGGCAGATGATGTCGGGATCGAGTGAGGAACCCTCAAAGGAGAAGAATGGTCCCGTGCGGCCAACGCCCGCCTGGACCTCATCGGCGATTACGAGGATCCCGAGTTCGCTGCACTGTTCGCGAATCGCGCGAAGGTACGCGGGGTCGAACGGTCGGGCGCCGCCTTCTCCCTGGGTCGGTTCGATGATGAGCGCGCCAATCTCCTGACCGTGCACGCTTGAACGCAGTGTCCGAGCGAGCAGGTCGAGGTCGGCATCGGTGACGTTGGCGACGTAGGGCAGGGCGACGAAGTCCTTGAGGTGGGCGCTGGTCGCCCGGCCGGCCATCGAGGCCGAAATCGAGGCAGCCCGGTAGGTCATGCCGTGGTAACTGCCTTCGAAGCCCACCACGGCTCGGTGACCGGTGATGCGTTGGGCGAGCTGGAGGGCGGCTTCGACCGCCGTAGCGCCCGTTGGCCCCACGGTCTGGATGACCATGTCCAGTTGGCGAGGTCCGAGAATGTGGCGTTGCATGGCTTCGAGGAAACGACGCTTCTCCACGGTGAACGTGTCAAGACTGTGCAACAGCCGGCCCTGTCGCAGATGGTTGATCGCGACGTCGACGAGTACTGGATTGTTGTGCCCGTAGGAAAGGGCGCCCGCGCCCGCGAAGAAGTCCAGGTATTCCACGCCGTCCTCGTCTACGAGAGTCGCGCCGTGGGCGCTCGAGAACACGGCTGGCCAGCGCCGGCAGTAGTAACGCACGTTGGACTCAAGTTCTTCGAATGGGTTCACCGCGGGTTCCTCTCGGTCGGGGAGCGTTCGCGTCAGGCTGATTCGCTCGGAATTAACTAGGGGGTTCGATTATAGCCACCGCCGGGAACAACAAATCCCGAGCCTCCATCGTACCGAAGTCACCTTTCTCCACGGTGAATAGTTCCCAATCGTTTGGTGACATCGTTCTTCGCCGACACAACCGGTCACCGGGGCCCTCGGGCGAACATGTTCCGCGGTCGGCCGTACTGGCCGACCGCGGAATCGTTCAATGGACGACGGAGGGGGAGGCGGTCTCGGGACTCTTGGGTGCGCCTGAGCGCAGGATCAGGGCCGTGAGGACCGCGCCCAAGAGAAAGATCAAGGCCGAGTCGCGGAAGGCGGACGTGTAACTGTGCACGTTGGCCAGTTCGACGTTGAGTTTGGTGGGTGCCTTTCCTATGAGGAACGACGCCGCCGCACTCGCCGCCAACGTATTGAGTAACGCCGTGCCAATCGAGCCACCGACCTGCTGGGAGGTGTTCACTGACGCGGAC
>JBEKWQ010000071.1:0-7778 GCA_049512875.1 Acidimicrobiales bacterium | reverse complement strand
CGTCACCCATAACCGATTCTTGCCGCGCCCGCACGCGTTTGACTACCGGGTCATGATGTTCCTCTTGTTCCTCGACGAACTGGACGTCATCGAGCAAGACGTGAGGGGAATCGTCCTTGAAGGACAGGTCACCGAGGTTCGCCGAGCCCCGCACGCCTCCAACCGACTGCCCGGACGCTACGTGCTTCGTCGACGCGACTTTCTCGCCGACTACGAGGGCACCCTCGATCAGGCCGCTCGCTCGGCCTACCGCGACCTCGTCGGCGCAGACCCTCCCGGGCGCGTCGCGGTTCTCGCGAACCTCGCCTCGCTTGGCTGGAACTTCAATCCCATCACGCTCTACTACTTCTTCGATGGCGAGCGAGTGGCGTGCGCGATCGCCGAAGTGACCAATACCCCCTGGGGTGAACGCCACCTCTACGTGCTCGGCCCCCCGGGCACGGTCGTATTCGACAAGGCACACCACGTGTCGCCGTTTCTCGAGATGGCGGGTCGATACCGACTGACGTACTCGACGCCTTCTGAGAGGCTTCGCCTCGCGATGACCCTCTTCGACCCGGCGCCGGAACTGCGAGATGGACTTGGGCCCCGGCGTTTTGGCGCGACCATGAGTTTTGAGCGGTTCGAGCTCGCGAGTGCTGAGGTCGCTCGCGCGTCTCGACGCTACCCCGACATGGCGTTTAGAGTTTCCTTTCGTATCTACGTTCAAGCGGCTCGTCTGTTCACCAAGCGCATCAAGTACGTGCCGCACCCAGCGTTAGCGAGAGGCGTCACGAATGTCCCAAGTCCCTGAGGGAACGATTGCGCCGGAGGGCTTCTTGCCCACGCGTCGTCAACACTTCTCTCGTCTCGCGCGATGGATCTTTCTGCGCCTCGTGAGTGCGAAGAGGATGGAGAACGTGGGCACCTTGCAACTCACGGAGGCCTGGGGCGATCGTCGCGTTCAACGCACCCTCGGCGCCGGGGAACTGCGTGCCGAGATGACCATTCACGATCGCGACGCGTACGCCGCGATCGTCTTCGCGGGCTCGCGGGGCATGGGTCGCAGCTACGTGAACGGTTTGTGGGACACCGAAGACATGGGTGCCGTCGTGCGCTACCTCTTTCGGGTGTCCCAACCGGTTCGACTGCGTCAAGACCGGCGCGCGCGACGTCGGATCGTTCTCTTTGGCGGTGCGCCGTGGTGGCTGCGCGCGATACTTCGACGCGGGCCGCACGGCCCCGCTCGCTCGCGCGACCGCAACAACATCCACGCGCACTACGACCTCTCCAACGAGTTCTTCGAGTTGATGCTCGACGAGACGCTCGCCTATTCGTGCGCGATATTCAAAGATGACTCGACCACGCTGCACGAGGCCCAGGTCGAGAAGTTCGATCGAATCTGTCGCAAGCTCGCCTTGGGTGTGAACGACCACGTCATCGAGATCGGTACGGGTTGGGGAGGCTTCGCGCTGCACGCCGCCGAGCACTACGGAGCCAAGGTCACCACCACCACGATCTCTGAGAATCAGCGTCACGCGGCCGAACAACGAGTGAAGGAGGCCGGCCTCGGTCACCTGATCACGGTGCTCGGTGATCACTACAGCGACCTGAAGGGAAAGTTCGACGCGTTGGTCTCGATCGAGATGATCGAGGCGGTCAACTGGCGCCACTACGAGGACTTCTTCAAGAAGTGTTCGACGTTGCTCACTGAGAAGGGCCGTATGGCGCTCCAAGCGATCACCATCGCCGACCAGAGTTACGAGCGCGCCAAGCGTCGCAAGGATTTCATCCGCGACCTGATCTTTCCCGGCGGTTGTCTTCCGAGCATTGCGGCGATCACGTCGAACGTCGCCGGGGCGACCGACCTTCGTCTGGTGGACCTGGAGGACATCGGACTGCACTACGCCCGGACACTTCGCCTGTGGGCGCGCAACGTCGATGAGCGATTCGACGAGATTCGAGTTCTGGGCTTCGACGATCGATTCAAGCGGCTCTGGGACATGTACTTGCATTATTGCGAGGGCGCGTTCCTCGAACGTCACATCTCGGACGTCCAACTCGTCTTTCACAAGCCCGGCGCACCAGTTCGCCCCGGGTATCGGGTGAGTTAGGCGAGCATCGACTGCACGTCGCGGGCGGCGCGGCGCCCCGAGCCGATGCTCGCGGGAATACCCACCCCGTCGTAGGCCATGCCCGCGAGGGCGACGCGCAGTTCTGCACTGGCCTTCCTCGCGTCGGCGACCAACTGTTCGTGACCAACGTGATACTGCGGCAACGCATGAGGCCAGCGTTGGACCAGTGACGCGCGGCGAGGCCCGAACTGACCCAAGAGCACCCGAAGTTCGTCCGCGACCCGTAGGGTCAGTTCCTGGTCGTCGAGCTCGTTCGCTCGTTCGTCGTCGACCCGGCCCACGTGGGCGCGAAGCAGGACCTCGCCGTTTCGTCGAAGGTGAGGCCACTTTCGATCGAGCAACGTGATCGCGGTCACCATCATCGTGTCATCGTGCGCCCAGCGCGTGGCGAGCGGCACCAGGACACCGGTGCCCCGTGCGGGCAGGGTCACGTCCTCACTCGCCAGACAGAACGTCACCATCGACGCGCCCGCGAACTCAACGTCCTCGAGGGTTCGCAACGCGCCGGCGTGGACCCCGAGCAGTCGGCCCGCCACGTTCGCCGGCGCAGCCATGATGACCGCGTTCGCGGGCGTGGTGGTGGTGGGCGTGTCGACTTCCCAGGGGTAGGTGCCCGCAGGTGTTCGACGCAGGGCGCTGACCCCAACGCCCGTACGCACCACGACGCCACGTTCTTTCAATCGTTGTTCGAGCGCGGTCGCCAGCGAACCAACGCCGTCCACGAGCGTCAAGAACAGCGGCGCACTGAGGACTCGTGGCGAAGCCGGTCCGGGATTCACCGGTCCCGCCGAGCGAAGCGACTTGGTGAGCGAGCCGCCCTGGCGCGCCGCGTTGAGCAGCGCGGGAAAGACCGAGCGCGCCGAGAGTTCGTCAATGCGACCAGCTTGGATGCCGCCAATCATTGGCTCGATGAACTGGTAGCTCAACTCGTCGCCCAGCTTCGTGCGCACGATCTCGCCGATGCTCGCGTCCTCACCGACGAGGAGTCGACGCGGAAGCCACTGGTCACGTCGCAGGTGCCAGCGCGCGCCGCGCGATAGACCCTTCAGTCCCTTGAGGTCCCGGACGTTGGTGGGTACGCCGAGTACGAGACCCGAAGGTAATTCGTAGAGGGCGTCGCGCAGGTAGATCCACGCACCGCTCGCGTCGATCGCTTCGAGCTGGTCGTCGAGACCGAGTTCTCGCACGAGCTCGAGCGCCTCGGGTCGACGAGCGAGGAAGCCGTCGGCCCCCAGGTCGACGCTGCGTCCGGCGAACTGCGTGGTCGCCAAGGTGCCGCCGACCCGTGGCGCACTCTCGATGATCTCGATGCGCGCGGTGTGCTCGTTTGGTCCCCTTTTGGCGCCAGAGAGTTCCCAGGCGGCGCTGAGCCCGCTGATCCCCGCTCCGACGATGACGACCGAGGGGCGCACCACCTAGAAGGCCGCTTCGTGCACGACCTTGGCGAGGATGTCCACGAACTGCGGGTCGTCGTTGAGCGACGCCGTTCGCACCAGGTTGAGCCCGATCTCGCGCGCGACTGCCTGGGCCTCGATGTCGATGTCAAAGAGGACCTCGAGGTGGTCGGCGACGAAACCGATCGGGCACGAGACCACGTCGCTTAACCCGGCCGCCCGCTTCTCGCGTAGCACCACCAGGATGTCGGGTCCAATCCAGGGGTCCGCGGTGCGTCCCGCTGATTGCCACGCGACGTCAAAGCGGTCGAGGCCCGCGAGACTCGCCGCGCGTCGGGCACTGTCGTACAACTGGTCGGGGTAGCGATCACCCTCGCTCAGGATCTTTTCGGGCAGTGAGTGAGCCGAGAAGATCACCTCGGTCGTGGCGCGTCGCGATTCGGGGATCGTCGCCAACGCCTCGTTCACTCGTCGAGCGATGAGTTCGAGGAATCCTGGTTGCTCGTACCAGGCGCCGATCTCGATGAACTCGATGTCGGGTCCGAGCGCTTCGCGCGCGCGACTCATGTACTGGTCGGTGGACATCGACGACGAGTGCGGAGCGAGCACGAGGCCAATCACGAGGTCGAACCCGTCGTCGCCAAAACTCGCGGCGGCCTCTTCGAGCAGCGGTGGTTCGTACTTCGATCCAAAGCGCACGTCGTACATCCCGGGCGCCAGCCGTTCGAGTGCGGCGGCCACGCCCGCGACCTGGTCGGCGGTGCGCTGGGCGAGGGGCGAGGTGCCCCCAATGGCGTTGTAGCGACGCACCAGGTCCGCGAGCAGTTCGGGACTGGGCGCACGGCCGTGCCGAATTCGCGTGTAGTACGCCTCGACGTCCTCGGGCGTCGACGGCGTGCCGTAGGCCATGATCAGGACTCCGGTTTTCACGCGACGCCAGCTCTTCCCTCGTCGTGCACGACGCGCACGACGGCCGCCAGGACCGCGGGGTCGGTGTGGGGCAGGACACCGTGACCGAGATTGAAGACGTGTCCGCTTCTCGTTCCCGCGCGCGCGAGGACTTCGCGCGCGGCCTCCACGCCCAGTTGCTCGCCGCTCAGACAACGGGCCGGGTCCAAATTGCCCTGGACGGCCCGGTCGCCCACGCGACGACGACCCTCGTCGAGGTCGACGTGCCAGTCGATGCCCACCACGCTCGATCCGGCTCGGGCCATGAGGTCCAGTAGCTCACCGGTGCCCACGCCAAAGAGGATGGTCGGCACGCCCAGGTCGGCGACGCCTTCGAGGACCCGCTGGGACGCGGGTAGCGCGAATCGCTCGTATTCGTCGCGCGTGAGCGAGCCCGCCCACGAGTCAAACAGTTGCAGGGCGCGCGCGCCGTGGGCGACCTGGAGTCGAAGAAAGGAAATGGTGATCGCGACGAGTCGGTCCAACAATTGTTCGAACAGCGCGGGATTCGCGTGCATCATGCTCTTGATCAGTGCGAAGTCGCGCGTGGGCGCGCCCTCGACGAGGTAGCTCGCGACGGTGAAGGGTGCGCCCGCGAAGCCAATGAGGGGCGTGTTGGAACTTTCGAGCTCCTTCACCACGAGGTCGACGGTTTGGGTGACGTAGGCGACGTCGAGTTCGCTGAGGTCGCGCAGTCGTTCGAGGTCGGCGGCCCCCTTGAAGGGTTGGTCGATCACGGGTCCACGCCCGGGCACGACCTCGACGCCGAAGCCAATGGCGTAATAGGGCACCACGATGTCCGAAAAGAGGATGGCCGCGTCGACGCCGTAGCGGCGAACCGGCTGCAGCGTGACTTCACACGCTACGGAGGGGTCGCCAATCGCGTCCAGGATCGAGCCGCTCGCGCGCAGCGCGCGGTACTCGGGTAGCGAGCGTCCGGCCTGGCGCATGAACCACACCGGGACGTGCGCGACGCTCTCGCCTCGACACGCCCGCAGAAAGACTGGGTCGCTCACTGGTCTCCTCTTCGTTGCTTCCAATCTAGGGGAGTCACTTGGAAGGCCGATTGGCGAGACGTCGTGCGAAGTCCTCTAGACTTGTCAGACCCCAATTTGGGGCGGGAAGAGGATGTCATGGCTCACGAACGCGAGGTCGCCGAAGAACAAGCGTTCCTCGACCGTGCCCTCGAGGCGCTCGACCACATGCGCGACGAGGCCCGGTCACTGCGTGACAGTGCGGCCGTCGCGAACATGCGTGGAGCGGGCGACCTGGTAGAGCGCGACGTCGTGATGGGTACTGCCTTACACCGCCTCGATCAGCTGGCGATTGGCGATCAGCCGCTCTTTTTTGGTCGCATTGACTACAACCCCGACGCGGTGGGCGCGATCGACGTGTATCACGTCGGGCGTCTCGCGGTCTCGGACGATCAGTTGAATCCACTCGTGGTGGACTGGCGAGCGCCGGTCGCCGAGGCGTTCTACCGCGCCACGGGCGTCGAGTCACTTGGTCTCTCGCGGCGTCGTCACGTCGCGATCCGCGGTCACGAGGTTACCGGGGTCGAGGACGAGTACTTCGCTGACGCCTTTGGCGAGTTGGCGTTGCCCGAGGACGAAGTACGCAACGCGACCGACGAAGGTCTCGTCGAGGGCGGACTCGCCCTCGGGGGGCCGGGCGCGCTGCTCGCCGCCCTCGGTCGAGCCAGGACCGGACGGATGGGCGACATCGTCGCCACGATTCAAGGCGAACAGGACCAGATCATTCGCAGTCCGCTCGCGGGCGTGTTGCTCGTCCAGGGTGGGCCCGGTACCGGCAAGACCGCCGTTGCCTTACACCGGGCCGCGTACCTGTTGTTCACCTACCGTGCGACCCTGGAACGTCAGGGTGTACTGGTCGTGGGCCCCAACCCGCTCTTTCTGAATTACATCGAAAACGTGTTGCCGTCCCTCGGCGAATCCGGGGTTACCCTCTCGACGATTTCGGGACTCGTGACCAACGTGGAGATCCGTGGCGAGGACAGCGAGGAGGTCGACCAACTGAAGGGCGACAGTCGCATGGCGACCCTCGTCGCGCGCGCGTTGCGCACGCGCCAACGTGCGATTCGCACCGACGTGACGATTCCGGTCGGTCGAGCGATCGTCACACTGAAGAGTCGTTACACCGAAGACGTCGTCGAACGCGCCCGTCGTCGACCCGGCAACCACAACCAACGACGTTCAGCCGTGGGACGCGAACTCGCGAATCGTCTCGCTCAGGAGTACCACGAGCGTTTCGTCCGCGAGGGCGTCGACGAGGTGAGCGCCGTGGGCGAACTCGCCGACCTCATCCGCGCGACGCCGCAGTTCAAAGAAGTGCTTCAGCGCATCTGGCCGCGACTCAGCGGACAGGAGTTGCTGCACGACCTCTTCGGGGCACCGGCCTTGCTGCGCGCGGCGGGTCAGGGACTGTTCAGCGACGCCGAGCTCGAACTGCTCGCGCGAAAGCGTTCCGCGTCGCTCGAAGAGATCGAGTGGACCAAGGCCGACGCGGCGTTGATCGACGAGGCTCGGGTCCTGCTCGGTCCGCGCAAGCGCCCACGGCCGGCGCTCAAGAGCGTCGAGAACGGGATCCTCGAGGGCGTCGACCTGGACGCGTACGCCGGTGACGTGCGCGCGGCGGCCCTTCGCGAGGCCCAGCGCAACTCTCCCCAGCAATCAACCGAACTCGATGAGGCTGAATTCGTTACTTACGGACATATCGTCGTGGACGAAGCCCAGGACCTCTCGCCCATGGAGCTTCGAGTCCTCAAGCGGCGTGACCTGACGGGCTCGATGACGATCGTGGGCGACATGGGTCAGGCGACCACTGCGTCGAGCTCGACGTCATGGAACTCCGTGCTCGAAATCCTCGACCCGCGTCGCACGCCCAATCGGGTGGACCTCACGGTCAGCTACCGCACGCCAGAAGAGGTCCTCGACTTCGCGGCGCCGACCTTGCTGAAGGCGACGCCGGGACTCGTGCCACCGCGTCCCGTGCGCCGTGCCGGTTTCACGCCGATCGTCGAGATCGTGGCACCCGATGACTTCGCGGCGACGCTCGTGCGTGCGGTGCGCCGTGAGGTCGAAGCGGTCGCGCCTGGTCGAGTCGCGGTGATCGTGAGCGCGCGACGCGTGACGGAGATAATGGAAATCTTGAATACGAATGGCGCCGAGGCGGTCGACCCTCGTGAGCATGACTCCAAAGGACTCGGCGCCGATCTGGTGGTGTTGAGTGCCGAAGGTGCCAACGGGCTCGAGTTCGACGCGGTCATCGTGGTGGAACCTTCGCAGATCACGAGCCGCGGTTC